>JAUWNZ010000002.1 GCA_030612385.1 Pseudomonadota bacterium
GACGCTGGAGATATGGACCAGCGATCGGGTGAGATGATACAGAGCATCCTTGATTTCAGAGATACTCTTGTTCGTGAGGTCATGATTTCAAGGACAGAGATGATTGCCATAAACAGTGACGCCACGATTAATGAGATACTCGACCTTATTATGAAGCATGGCCACACAAGAATGCCCGTTTACAGCGGCAGTATGGATAATATCGTAGGGATATTGAACGTAAAGGATCTTTTGAAATTCTGGTCGAGACAGGTTTCAGAGAGCGAGATTCTCTCAAACCTGAGAAAACCTTATTATATACCGGAAACAAAAAACATACGTCTTCTTCTCCATGAGCTGCAGCAGAAAAAGTACCACATGGCTGTCGTTATAGATGAGTATGGAGGAACATCAGGCCTGGTTACCCTCGAAGATTTGATAGAGGAGATTGTGGGCGAGATTTATGACGAACACGAGGTGGAAGAAAAGAAGATAGTCGAACTTCCCGATGGTTATGCCCTTGTAGACAGCAGAGTGGAGATCGAAGATATCAAAGAATATTTCGGCATGAATATCCCGGAAGGAAAGTTTGAGACTCTGGGTGGCTTGATCTTGTACATTATTGAAAAGGTGCCGGCTGCCGGAGAAGTTATTTGCCACGATGGTTTTGAGATGATAATTGAATCGGCGGACGAGAGAAGAATAAAGAAGGTAAAGATAAAGAGGGTAGGGGAGACGACTGCTCAGGTAGATATAGGTTGAAGATAGATAGGCGGGTGGCATGGACAAACTCGTTTGTCCGTGCGTAACTACTCAGGCTGAAAGCTAAAGGCTTTTGCCCTTCGACAGGCTCAGGGACCAGCGTACCCTGAGCTTGTCGAAGGGCGAAGTCTCATGCCGAAGCCATTTTTGCACGAATTTTACAACTAAGGGCCTAATCTAACAGCCTTCAGTCTTCAGCCTAAACAACCTAAAAGAGGGGACTATATAGAAAAATGTTTAATCACCGGGCACTGACACCCGTGAACCTGATTCTATCTGTAGCTTCGGGAGTTTTCCTCTTTCTTTCATTTCCCAAGTTTGGACTGAGCATTTTTGCCTGGTTTTCACTTGTGCCCCTTTTATATGCTCTCAGGACAAACAGACTTATAGAAGGGATGTTGACAGGCCTTATTACAGGGCTTGTATACAACATTGGAATAATTTACTGGGTTATCTTTGTAGTTGTAGGATATGGTCACCTTCCCATCTACCTTGGCGTGCCGGTCATGCTGCTCCTGGCGCTTTATTTGAGTGTCTATGTCTCCCTTTTCTCTGCAGGGGTAATTTTTTTTAGAGGAAGAGGTATCCCTGAGATAATCTCGGCGCCTCTTCTGTGGACATGCCTTGAATATGGAAAATCTTGTCTTCTTACAGGATTCCCCTGGGAAAACCTGGCCTACTCTCAGTATCTCAATACCTCCCTGATCCAAATTGCCGATATAACCGGTATATATGGGATAACCTTTTTGGCCGTCTTTACAAATTGCGTTATCTATGATCTGATATCCGGTCGTGCCGGAAAGGGAAGGGCACTGTTGGAGGGGGTTACTGCCTGTATACTCGTAGCGCTGGTCTTTTACTATGGTACGTTCAAGATCGACAGCTTAAAAGAGACTATAAAAGATGCAAAATCGGTTGAAGTTGCGCTGATTCAGGGCAATATTGACCAGAGTATAAAGTGGAATCCGCAGTATCAGAAAGAAACATTGAATATATATGAGGATTTGTCCTCAGGAACAATGCAATCGGGTCAGGGATTGGTTGTCTGGCCTGAAACTGCCGTCCCGTTTTTTTTCCAGAATGCGGATGACAGGCAAAAAGATATCCTGTGTCTTGCGGAAAAGTTGAAGTCTTACCTCCTGTTAGGCAGCCCAAGTTATGTAAAAGAAAACAGGAGAGCATCCTTTTTGAACAGCGCTTATCTGATATCACCGGCCGGTGCTGTTGCAGGGAGATACGATAAGGTGCATCTGGTTCCTTATGGTGAATATGTGCCGTTGCATTCATTATTCCCCTTTTTGGATAAATTAGTAACTGGTGTCGGCGACTTTAAGTCCGGCAGGGGATACTATCCTCTTCTGATGGATGATGAAAAGATAGGCGTTCTTATATGTTTTGAAGGTATATTTCCTGAAATCAGCAGGGAGTACAGAAAAAATGGGGCCTCGCTGCTCGTAAATATAACCAACGATGCCTGGTTCGGCAGGTCATCCGCCCCCTATCAGCATCTGTCTATGACAGTATTCAGGGCGGTGGAAAACCGGCTTTATATTGCAAGGGCGGCCAATACCGGGATAAGCGCCATAATAGGACCAACGGGAGAGATCATCTCGAAAACGGAATTGTTCGAGCGGACAGCGCTTACCGGGACAGTAAAATTTATCGATTACGAGACCTTTTATTCAAAGTATGGTGATATATTTATCTGGTCTTGCTTTTTCTTATTATTTTTGCTTTTTTTAATTTCAATTTTCAGGAGGAGAAAAGAGAATGATCGAAGATTTGTCTGAAGCTATAAGAGATTTAAATAAAAGAATTGACAGTCTCAGAGGTTGTCTTTGACATAGATAACAAGGAGAGAGAGATAAAGGAGCTTGAAAAGTGTTCCATGAAAGAAGATTTCTGGGGTGACCCCGAAAAAGCCGGAAAGGTATTGAAGAAAAAAACTCAATTGGCTGCTGCCGTTGAAAAGGTGAAGGAGTATGAAAATACTATCGAGGATATTGGAGTCCTTTTTGAACTGGCCGGAGAAGAAAATGACGGAGAAGCGCTGGAGGAGGTCAGAAATGATCTTGACAAGCTTGAAGCTTCAGTAAAGAATGAAGAATTCAAGATGATGCTGGACAGTGAGCAGGATTCGATGAATGCCATCATGTCGATTCATGCCGGCGCCGGCGGCACCGAGGCTCAGGACTGGGCGGAAATGCTTTTGAGGATGTATCTGAGATGGGCAGAGAGAAGGGGATTTTCCGCAAGTATCATCGACCTGCAACCGGGGGACGAGGCGGGTGTAAAGAGTGTCACGATGACCATTGAAGGTGAGTATGCCTATGGTTATGCCAGGGCGGAGGTCGGAATACACAGGCTTGTGCGCATATCTCCTTTTGATGCCGGTGGACGGAGACATACTTCCTTTGCATCTGTATTTGTATATCCCGAGGTGGATGATGAGATAGTGGTGGAGATCGATGAAAAGGATCTGAGAATAGATACATACAGGTCTACCGGAGCCGGGGGACAACATGTAAACAAGACTGACTCAGCCGTCAGGATTACCCATATTCCTACAGGGGTTGTTGTGCAGTGCCAGAATGAAAGGTCCCAGCATAAGAACAAGGCTATGGCGATGAAGGTTTTAAAATCAAGGCTCTTTGATCTCAGACTCCAGGAACAGAATGAGAAGTTAAGTGAGATGAGTAAGTCGAAAAAAGGAATTTCCTGGGGAAGCCAGATACGCTCGTATGTGCTTCACCCCTATAAAATGGTTAAAGATCACAGGACAAATATTGAGATTGGAAATGCCGATAGTGTCCTGGATGGGAATATAGATGTCTTTATTGAGGCATATCTACAGTGGTCAGTGATCAGTGGTCAGTGAACAGTATTTTCTGCCCACTGTGCCCACTGACCACTGAAAAAAAGGAGTTCCTAAATGAAACGACTGAAGATTTTATTATTATTAACAATACCCTGTCTTTTTTTCCTTGCCTGCTCGTATCCAATGCGGACAATCTCCGGAATATCTTTGAACCACCATCCAAAAGATATTCTTTCGACCGATAAAAAAACAGGCGAGAAACAGTGCAAGGCAGATGTCAAAACCGCGGTTGATGAAACAACAGAAAAAACACAGCAGAAGAAAGAGGAGAAGACCGAAAATGGTAAAGTAAACAAAAAAGTGAAAAATCATGAGCAGGAGACCATGGATGAAGCCCTTGACCTGCTCGGTGAGTCCCAGGATTCCTGGGAAAAAGGAGACCTTGAAAGCGCCTTGAAATCACTGGATAAGGCGTATGAGCTCATACTGGATGTCAATGGGAACCTGGATATCTCCAGGCAAAAGGATGACCTGCGTTTCATGATATCCAAACGCATCCTGGAAATTTACGCCTCAAGATACACTGTCGCAACGGGAAATGGAAGTGAAATACCGCTTATTATAAATGAAGCCGTTAAAAAGGAAATTCAACGTTATACTACTTCAGACCGCAATTTTTTTATAAGGTCTTACCGGCGCTCCGGCCTTTACCGTCCAATTATCCTGAAATATCTGAAAGAGGCGGGGCTGCCTGAGGAGCTTTCCTGGCTGCCGCTGGTCGAAAGCGGGTTTAAAATTAAGGCGCTTTCAAGCGCCCGCGCCCTTGGATTGTGGCAATTCATTCCTTCGACAGGTTATAAATTCAGTCTCAAGCGTGACCGTTTCGTGGATGAACGGATGGATGTGGAAAAATCGACAAAGGCGGCAATTGCCTATCTTAAAGAACTTCATGGAATGTTTGGAGACTGGACGACGGTGCTTGCCGCTTACAATTGCGGTGAAGGAAGGGTTTTAAGAGTCATATCAAGACAGCATGTTAATTATCTTGACGACTTCTGGGATCTTTACCGCCGGCTGCCTTATGAAACCGCGCGTTATGTTCCCCGTTTTCTCGCAACGCTTCATATCATTAAAGATCCGGATAGATATGGGATGGATCTAAGTGACAATCCGGAAGGCCGGCTTACTTATGAGACGGTTGAGACGAACAGGTGTATGCGTTTGCGAGACGTTGCCCTCTATCTGAATATTCCGGTGAAAACATTAAAGTCGCTCAATCCGGAACTCAGGTATGAAATAACGCCTGACAGGGAATACGCGTTGAAAGTTCCCCCTGGAGCGGGGGAGCAGTTTGTTCTGATTGCTGGAAAGATCCCCAAAGCAAAAGCGCCCAGCCCCACTTATGTAAGGCACAGGATAAAAAGGGGCGAGTCGCTTTCCGTCATTGCCAAAAAATATAGAAGCTCTGTGCGGGCCATAATGGCCTATAACAATCTGAAGAGCAAGCATAGAATCAGAGAGGGACAGCGGTTGAGGATTCCAATGCGTGGTTATGGCTATTTCCAACCGGCAACGAAAAAACGCGTCAGAGTCAGCAAGATTCTCTTAACCGGCAAGATCATCGAGTACAGGGTAAAGCATGGGGATTCACTCTGGTCTCTGGCAAGATATTTCAACACGACCGTTTCTGAAATAAAAAGGATTAACAACCTTCGGAGCGCTAAACTTGGGATAGATCAGGTCCTACGGATTAAGAGTCGCGTTGCTGAACGAACATATACAGTTCGAAAGGGGGATAACCTCGCCATGATTGCCAAACAAGAGGGGACCAGCTTAAATTCCATTTTAAAACTCAACGGCCTTAGCCGTAACTCTCACATTTATCCCGGTCAGGTCGTAATTGTGAAAAGATAGGCAAACTAATCAGGTAAGCGTTCACCGAACGTTGAAATTAGAAATTAGAAATTGGGTCTTCATGCTTTTGTATTGAGAGCTTTGCATAACGTCCCCTTTCTGTCATTCCCACGAAAGTGGGAATCCATAACGAGTTGAAAATACTGGATTCCCATTTGCACGGGAATGACTATTTAAACTATTTATGTATCAGCTCAATAAATCAGGGTAGGGGAGGTTTTAACCTCCCAATGTGGGCGACTAAAGTCGCCCCTACCCCTATTTATTGAGCTATTACCTATTTATTACAAAATTCATTCAAATGTCTGGTATTGTTGATGAATGTATTCAAATTTGTTCCACTTATCAAAGTCGTGCCAGATCATATCTGACAACGCTTCTGCCGATTTGTAAACATCCAACTCGTAAACTCGTTTCCTCTCTCCCAAATTTCTACTTTCCAATTTCAAGTTTTAATCTGATTCATCCTTAGAAAAACCCAAAACTTCCTCAGAAGAATCAGCCGGCAGTTGTTCGACATCACGGAGCTTGCGGGTTATGGCCCTTGTCCTAACATCGGTCTGATCAATTGTGTTAGAGGCCGCAGTCAACTGTTTTTTGACCTTGTCTAAGATGCCGCCGAATTTGCCAAATTCAGTCTTGACGGCGGCGAGCACATTCCAGACCTCGGAGGATCGTTTTTCAATGGCCAGCGTTCGGAACCCCATACGCAGACTGTTCAGAATCGCTGAGAGTGTTGTTGGGCCGGCAATGACAACCCGATAGTTTTGCTGGATCTTTTCGATCTGGCCGGGTTGACGAAGGACTTCGGAATAGAGACCCTCGGTAGGTAAAAACATGATGGCAAAATCGGTGGTCCCGGGAGGATTGAGATATTTGTCATGTATGTCCTTCGCTGAGTTTTGCACTGTTCGGATAAGCGCGGCTGTTGCTTTCTGCACGGCATCAGCATCGGCAGCGTCCGCGGCATCGGCAAGTCGCAGATAGTCCTCCTGTGGAAACTTTGAGTCGATTGGCAGCCAGACGCAGGAATCCGGGTTGTCATCAGAGCCGGGCAACCGGATTGCGTACTCGACAATATCCCGGGAACCTTCCCGGATCTGAACATTTTTGTCGTATTGATCGGGTGTAAGGATTTGCTCCAGAATGGTCCCTAACTGCACCTCGCCCCAGGCGCCTCGCGCCTTTACGTTTGTAAGCATGCGCTTGAGATCTCCAACGCCGGTCGCCAGTGTCTGCATCTCTCCAAGACCATGCTGTACCGCCTCAAGACGTTCACTGACGATCTTGAATGACTCGCCAAGACGCTTTTCCAACGTGCTTTGCAGTTTATCATCCACGGTCTGTCGCATCTGATCAAGTTTTTTCTCATTGCCTTGCTGCAAATGCTTTAACTGCATGTCAATCGTGTTGCGAAACTTTTCGATTCTAATTTCGTTCGAATCGGTAAGTTCCCTGATTCGCTTCCCTACCGACTCAAGATACTCCGTTTGCAACCTGCCCATCTCGCCCATAGTCCCGGCCATTGTTTCTGTTGAAGATTTCTGGCCGGTCGTTACCTCTTCACGCAGGTTTCGCGCCTCTTTTGCCGACTCCTCCCGGGCGGAACGGAATTCATCGCGAATAGCCTTATCAAGTTGCCCACCTCCACGCGCAGATAATCTTATCAGGAGTATCAACAATAAAATGACCGAAAGCGCCGGAAAAATAATCGAAAGCCAAGCTGGAAAAATACTCATAATACAGCCTTCTCCCTATAGAGATGGAGTTATCTGCAACTCCAGATCCGATACAAACCTTCTGCCCATTGAATAAGCGCCTGTTTGGCAAGTTCAGGATCACTTAATTCCCGATCCTGATGGGCGATGTACTCATTTCGGAAGGTGTAAATCGTACCTATCATTGTGGGCAGATCTGTCTGAGACACATTGGCAAATCGTATGCGGATAGACTCGAAGATACCGCCAACTTTCCGCCGCGTTGTACGCACGTAGTCCAGGCTCCAGTGTAGAAGACCGATAGGCATTAATCCGTTTTGATCAACTAATGTTCTTTCCATGTTCTTGGCCTGACGCTGATGGAAGTTGGCCTCACCAGTCGGCAAGTCGGTCAAATCGGGATGAAAAAATTCATATTGCCTGGTGCTGTCAGCAGGGACATCGTCCTTTAGTTCCCTGAGAATCATACCTTTGGCCGTCTCATCCAGTGGTCCGAGGAACGGGGTAAAGACAGGCGCAAATGATATTTCCTCTTTATTCTGCAAGAATTGATACAAGGCCACTGCCTGCTGTACCGCCTTCTGATAGCGGGAAGGCAGTTCCTTGAAATTATCCAACGGGATAAAGGTAGAAATGCCGGCATCTTCTTTTGGTTCAGGTTCTCCAAAAGGCAGTCTCAGTTGTGGATCGCTGATCTCTTCCACCAACTGTTTCAAAGACGGCCTGCACATTCGCATGAGAGTTTTCAGCTTGTTGTCACTGATATTCTCAAAGAGCTTCTGAGGAACATAGACGTATGTCCACTTCTCCCTTTCCTGTGAAGCCGCTTCGCACCATGCCACTGCCGCCCTTGCCTTCGAGGGCACGTCTTTATCCTCGCGTCCTTTTGTTTCAACAAGGGCATATTCCCTTGCACTCATCCGGACAATAAAATCCGGCGTGTAGAGAGAGAGTCTCCCCCGCTGGGTCTGGTAATCAATTCGAAGCGCCTGGGGACCGCCATTTTTGCAGAATGCTCTCACATCAGGGGCAAGATCAAGGAACTGGCACATTGCCACCTCCAGGTTCCGGTTGCATGGGACAAGATTAAAGACGGTGTGTTTGGCCGGAATTGCCGGGTGATGCTCGGAATGTGTTACCTGATAAGGTTTCCAACCGGAGACCGAAACGCCTTTGCCCCCACGTTTGCGTTCTTCCTTGATAGTTGTACGTGAAAGTATCAACGGCACAAAAGCAGCCCTGATATGTTCCCGCACGTCGCTGTCGGCCAGGCGGCTTAGAAGACGAGGATCGAAAAGAGTGACCTTTTCCTTGAATAGCAGTTCAGTAATGAACGTCTCAAGAAGAGGAGCCAGAATCTTGTGTGTTCCACGAATGCCGGTGATGTGTTCAAGCTCATCCCTGTAATACGAAATGGCGCCTATACCGCTCTCCAGAAGAGGAAGGCGGATTTTCATCTTTTCTATAACTTCATTTGTCAGGAGATGGCGGCCTTCATACTGTATCTCATCTGATCCCCTGCTGCCGAGGGACAGCGGAAGATATTTTGAAAATTCTTTACGGATATCTTCAATTGTAAGCCCCTCTATCGATGGTGTCCTCGTATAGCCTGCGGATATTGCGGGAAGTGTTACATCAAGTTTTTTTATGTCCTTGTTTTCCGTATCGGTAAATATGGTCACAGTACTCTTCGGTACTTTATCAATATCTACAACCTCAATGGGGAGGCCTTCCTGACTGAGTTCCTGCTGATAGAGGCTCACAAAGGCGTTGTGCTCGACAACAGTGACAAGTTCTGCAACGCCTTCACCCGGCGGAGTCATACGTCGCAGGCCCCGACCAAGAGTTTGTTCCGGCAAAATGTTCGCCTTTGAGGTATAAGGGCGAAGCGGGACAACAGTCGTAACATTGCGAACATCCCAACCTTCCCGGAGCATAAGGACAGACACAATACACCAGTAGGGACTTTTCCCCGAATCGAGATCCCGTGAAAGATCGCGCAGTATCCTCAGATCTTCTTCACTTATTTCCTTTTCACTCTCTACAAAGGATGGATATCCCTTATTTTTGCCACCGATCCACTTGATTTTTCCTTTAAGGTTCGTATGGAGGTTAATCGTCCTGCCGTTCAATTCGCCAAACAAGGAATCAGTGTTCAACCTCCTCGTAATCTGATCGGCGGCCTCAGTATCTTCCGTCATAACAAAAAGCAAAGGATTCTTGTCGCTTTTTTCCCACTCTTCCCTGGATTTCAGCCAGCGTTGATAACCCATCATCAGATGTTGCTGGAATCGCTCCGAAGCATCGCTGCTGGGACGTTCGGAAAGACCTTCCCCGCGGCCTATGATGGGAATCTTTACAATTCCACCGTTTACCGCTTCGCCCAAGGGCGTGTCACATATAACATGCTGGAATATTTGTCCGAGATTATCTTTTGGTGTCGCCGAAAAATCGAGCTGAGAAACCAGACCCCCTCCGGTTTTTCTCTGAATTTCAGTATGCAGAAAATCAATGGCTTCATTCCACGCCGAGCCGGGATCCCAGAGATGGTGTGCTTCATCATTCAGGATCATGACTCGCTTATGTGAAGTGATCCTTTCACGAAGGGCTTTCCCCGTATCAAGCGCCGTTCCTTTTGAAACGACAGGTCCCATCCAACCGTATGTTTCGGCTTCCTTATTTGCTTTTCGTTTGCTGATATCATAGAGACGATGGATATTGGTGAGATAGAGGGCTCCCCCGGTGGATGCACCACTGGCCTCATCCTGGAGGACAACGGACAGGTTCCAGTCGCCACGCCATGCTACCGGAATCAAGGGATCTTTGAGAAAAATGTCGAGTCCACCACCTCCGGGCCTGAAATCTTCCTTCAATCGTTCAAAGACGGTTAGATTCGGGGCAATGACCACAAAATGTCTGGACATGGGCGAATCGCTTTCACGAAGAGCATGGAAATAGCTCCACACGATAGCAAGACTCATGACCTTTGTCTTACCCGCGCCGGTTGCCAGTTTGAAGGCGTATTTTACCCAGCGGTCGTCTTCCGGATTGACACCGAGAGCGGCAGTTTCACGATCGGCACCGCCGAACTCGCAGATGGTGCTGGACAGGCTTCTGATCCCCCGGACTTCATAAAGATACATTATTGTTTCGATTGCTTCCCGCTGGCAGTAATAATATCGAAAAGGAACATTCTCGCCTGTCGGTGTTCCGATCATATGATCACGTTCGAACCAGTGGTAAAGGAGTTCCCGCGTTGTGTCGGAAGCGCCGGCATAATCGTTTTCGCGCCATGTTTTTACAAAAGACCGAAGGTTGTTGGCAACCGTGATAGAAGAGGCCCTGCGGCCTTTTACAATTTTAGCGGGTTTCCCCTCTTCGGATCTGATTCTGTGGCGATTGGGTTCTTCGTGGGGGGCATAAAGGGGTTCAAGGGCGGCGGGATTGATAACAGTGTTTGTCATGAGATATTTCCTTTTTTAATCTACACACTTAACTCGCTTTTGCGTGAGACGAAGTTTTATATCTCACCGGCCTCTTTCAGAAACAGATTAACCAAATCGTCTGACAGCCATAACCCGGCTGTCCGTAAATTATCGAGCGCACCGGCAACTGATTTTATCAGTCCTCTCCTCTTGGCTATCACAAGCATCCCACCGGTGCCCAATGTCTGAATTTCCAGAGTTTTTGCACAACGACGTGCGGCCTTATCGTCCACCATTGCCCGGAACTCCGGATGTTCCATAGCAAAGCTCAATACCTCCGACTCACCGATGCCAAGATCCCAGACAGCAACACGAGGCGAAATTACAGGAACACTTACTTTTTTCGCCCACTCAGCATTTGTAAGACCTGGGACGGCTGCATCCATGTGTTCTCCTCTGGTAACTTCAGATCATACCGCTTCCGTTATATAGATTTCATCGAACAAACCCGGCAGAAGTCTATCAAGATGACTGCGGAAAAGGATAATCAGAGGCGATGCATTGATTACCACTTGTTTAATCCGCATCGTGTAGTTCCTCTCTAAGTTCCTCAGGAGAATATTGAAGCGGCGACACACGAAGCCGGCTTAAAGAGCTTATGAAGTTCGCGCGCGATAATCCAGCGATCTCAGCAGCATTCTCCTGCGAAACCATACCAAGCTCGTACCATTTTGCGGCTGCCGCAACGCGCATCTCGCTTGCAAATTCACCCGGATCCTTACGCAGGGCCGCGAAAGCCGATTCCGGTAATTGGACAGTTACTTCAGGCATGTCTCTACTCCTTCCCAATTATTTAAACCTTCAATATTTTACATAGAATTGCCAAAACAGTAAAGGTTTTACTTCCTTCCCATCCATGCGCACCACACGACAGACTAAACCTTTATATCCACAGTGATGCTCGTGTCGCAGCCAAAGACATCGATCACTTTTACACAGGCGGTATATTCCCCCTTCTTTGGATATTTGTCATATCCAAGAGTGCTAACGGTCTTCAGCGAGCGATCCCTGCGGGTCCGGTAGTCCTGCCAGTGATGTTCAAAAGGCTTGCCCTCATGCCAGTCAAAATCGACCGCCAAGAAGTCGATAAAATCAAAACCGCTCTTTATTGCCCGTTCCTTCAGGACTTCAAGCTCCTTGCTCGGCACTTCCGCAAGGCTTGGCAGGAATTTTGTCAGCTTGATATCCACGGTGGTCTCCCTCTCTCTTTGGGAGAGGGCAGGGGTGAGGGTTTTCCCGGCTTTGGATCTGTAGACCGGCTCCGCCTCTAAAACAGCCACTTCAAGAAAGGGAGGCGGGTTTTTGCGGTTCTTTTCCATAATTTCGCGGGGGATGGGAATCAGCTTGATTTTGACGCCTTCCGCCGCCTCCAGTTCATGGCAGACGAGGCGAAGATCCATCTCAAATTCCCATGCAAGGCAGTGTATCTCTTTTGCCCCGGCCTCCCGTGCCGCTTTTACAACTGCTCGCAGTTCATCTCGCGTAAAGATGCTGTCAATCCCGTCCACATGCACAAATGCCGGTCCTTTCCGACCATGCAAAAGTCCTGCGGCATTCGGCAGAGGTTCCGCCCGGTAGAACTCCATAACGACTCGGCGGTGTTCCTTATCCGCTCCCTGAAGACGTTCCTTCTGCCACCACTGGCGCTCATAGCGGCCGAGGTTGTAGACATCGAAAGACCGATACGGCTTATCGTCTTTGTATAGATTTCGCTGAACGTCAATGAGGCGCTTCCGGCTGGTGTGTATGGCAAAACGACCAAGGTCAGCCATGATCCATCGGCGGCCAAGTTTCTCGGCCACTGCGCCGGTTGTGCCACTACCGCAGAAGAAGTCGGCGACGAGGTCGCCTTCGTTGGAGGAGACTTTTATTACACGTTCGAGGAGTGCTTCGGGTTTTTGGGTGGCAAAGCCAAGCCTTTCTATAGCCTGTGGATTTATAGGCGGAATAGAGTCCCAAAATGTTTGTATAGGTCTTCCCTTCCATTCATCTAGATATTGTTTTCTTTGAATTCTGCGATTCTTATCCTTAGGAAACACCAGTTTCCCCTCTCTATCCCACATTTCCATCGTCTTCTTTGAGCACGACCAACCTTTCATTGGTGGCTTATATCCCTTGTACTCATAAATGAGAGAAGAGCTGTATGAAGGGCTTACAATGGGACTCAAACGATATCTTCGTTCGTTTTGGTCCACATATTTGAAACGTTCTGCGATATAATCTTCAGCGCCTTTTTTGGACAGTGGTGAATGAAACGTATATTCTGAAGTCTTAGAATAGAAAAGTATCGTATCTGTGGATGCTCCATATTGTCTAGATTGGGCAAGGATGCCCGAACGCCTTTTCCAAATAATTTCGTTAATGCAATTTGCTGCGCCGAATATCTCGTCTAACAAGCATCTGAGATGTGAATTTACTCTCCAATCACAATGCACATAAATACTTCCATTCTCACTCAGCAACTCACGCATCAACACCAACCGCCCATACATCATATGCAGATAAGAATCAGTCCCCTTACCCCACATATCCCGGTAAGCCACCATCTCCAGAACGGACTGGTCTTTTTCGACAGTTTCCTTTTCATCACCGATAGGAACGCTCATCGTGAAATCCGCACCCACATCAAAGGGCGGATCGATATAGATAAGATCAATCTTCCCCTTGAAATCCTTCAGCAGGCTCGCCATGACAAGCTTGTTGTCACCCCAGATGAGCATATTGCGAAAATCATCAAGGCGCTTGTTTTCCTTTTCGAACAGCTCAATCTGGCCCGATGCGGCGGCCTCGCTCCGCGGCTGATCCACCGTCTCGATCTTCTGGAGAGGCATGGCGCTCCCGGCAACATCCACCGCCCGCCTGTTGCCGTACTCGTCATACTTCCCCTCCCAGATCAACTCAGTCTTCATCTTAGAAAAAGGATGCGGATTGTCTAACCCCCACCTTATATTGTCAGCCATGAAATGCCTCCGTTATAAACACTTATAATATAATTTCCACACCTTCACAGACAGTTTAATCCCTGTTTTTATCATAAATATCTCTTAAAAAATCTAACCCTCTTCTTCCGTATATATTACAAATCTTATCCGCCAACTCCTTTGTTTTCTCATCTCTAACTTCATACATATGTTCAACAATGGATATTATATGTTCCTGTTTGAAGTCTGGCGTAAATCTATCAAGCATAGCTAAAAATATTCCCCCTATATATATGGCTGAGGCAGGTTGCTCTCCCTTATCCTTAAGCTGATTTAGAGATTCGATGAAAAAAGGAGAATTGAAATCTAAATGGACGTATTTTGCAGAAAGTTTTAGCCATTCTAATTTTTCTTCATCTATTTCCTCTAAAAATACTGTCAATTTTGCCAAGCTTGAAAGCGTCTTCTTATCCTCTTCAACTAAAGGATCTTTATCTCGATATTTAGCATATATAAATTTCCAAAAGTCGATTATCCTGCTTCTTGCTTCTTTGTTTTCAGCAGTGATAGGTTTGGGCATATATCCTCTTTGCATCCAGAAGAAACTGACAATTTTTCTTGTTTGTGAAGGTATCCGTTTCTTGAGTATCTTGCCGAATAGATTGATTTCAGACAGGCTTTCAAGACTGTCAAGGTAGCCTAACGCCAAATGCTCAATTAGCCTTTCCTCGGCTTGCTCTCCCTTTAAATGGGATGATATTGCCCTTTGATAGTGGTTTTTCATCATCCTGTATAAATCTTTATGCAATCCGCCGACAAAAAGGTAACCATACATAAAAGCTGACCATAACTCATCATCCTCAATATTTTCAAATTTCTTGATTTTCTCTTCGACCCATTGTTTATCAAGGTAGTGCAAATTTGGCATATATTGACCGAATAAGGTATATGCTTCAATCACCTCGCCCTTAAGCGTATCCTCGTATCTTCCTTTCAGATCATCACTCCACCTGATTCCTTTATCTTCACCTCTTTGTTTGTCCAGTCTTGCTATGCGAAGAGCAAGATATATCAAAGCGGTTAATGTTTTTCCGAAAACCGAATTCAGGGCGTCTGTAACCGGATCCCTCATTTCATCTTTATCTTCACCTTCTTTTTTCAGTTTATCCAAAATCTTGAATATAATTTCCTTTGCGACGGTTAAATGTTCTTCCGCAAATGCCCGACTGTCATCCTTGGTTCCGTCTTGAATTAATTCCCCAATCTCTCCAATAACCCATTGATGATTCGCACGCCAATGATCATCATCGACCATCTGGTACTTGTCTTCCCAGAAATCGTCACGGGAAATATATTTATTAATAAAAGCAAGCAACTTACCCCATTCTATGGATTTTTTGTTGTTCCAGGCATCTCTTATTCCCCATAAAATTTCATAAATATACAAGTATCCATTAGTCAGGAAGGGCGAAAGATCACTGATAAATTTTCCCGGTTGATCCTTAACCGTTGCTTTCAACATGTCCGAAAGACCGCCAACTGTGGGGCTTTCCCAGAACCCCTCAGTTTTTGCGTTGGATAAAAATTCTGCAAGTTCCCTGTTGGGCATCTCTAACATTTGCTCTTTGGTTAAGTGAGATTTGCCGGGTCCCCAACGCATTTCGGTTTCTCCGATTGCAGGTCCTAATTCAACATCTACTGAAGTTATTTTTTTATATTTGTTATATAGTTCCTTAAAGTGTGGATCATGATCAAGTGCCTTATATCGCTTTTGCTTCCATCTATTTAAGTATCCCTCTGTATCTTCTTCAGGAAGATAATATTTTGGTCCTTTTTCAATTATCTTTTCCAGCTTTTCCTTTTGGTCAGGTCTCAAAAATTTAAGATTCTTAAATAAATTTTTCAATTCATCGCCAAAATAGATGTCATCTATAATGGAGCCGATTTTCTTCTTTTTCAATCGTTCCCAAAACAGTTCACCATAATTATCCGTATCCTGTGCGATAATAAAAAGCGCCATTTTAGGGAAATATAAATATTCGTCCTGGAAAAATTCCCTTATTATTTCTTTAGTTGATTCTGTGTCATTTTTAGCTTTAGAAACCAGAATCCCTTTTAAGATAAACGTCAATAATTCAAGAGGTTCGCTTATAGGATGTTGTCTGTGCACTTCATAAAAAGATTTATATGTGCCCCCATCATAAAGATTGCGATGCAGGTTATGAATTTTTCGTTTTAAATTATCGGGGATTACCTGTTTAAATGGTTCCGCATTATTAAAATACTCAAATGCGCTGTTTACGAATTCCTGCCTGTCGCATTTGGGAAGAGGAAACTCATCGATAATTGTGTCTTCTTCGTTATCTTCAAATAGATATAAAGAAGCCTTTTCCTTAACGGATACTAATTTAACCAAGTAATTGGAATCATGTTCTTCTAACGTGAGTGTATATGGTGTTTTATTTTCCTCATCAAAAAATACTTTACTCTTATCCTTTTTAAGTAAAATTCTTATTTTCGTGACGAGGTCCTCGATGACTTTGTTTGTGCATTTTTCACCAATAACCTCGGCATATTTATCAAATGCTTCTTTCAGCCAATAGCTGTCAACTACAAGCTGAAATTCTTTCTTCTTACTTAATATTTTTGCTCGCTCTTGGCTTAATGGGGAAGTTTTTACTGCGGTAATAAAATTAATAATTTTCTCTGCCTTTTCGATGTCATCCGATGTTGGAGTATCAGGCAAGAATTTCGGCAAAAGCTTTGTGGCAATGTCTGCACCCTGCAAACTCGTTTCAAACTTTGAATCAAGCCAAATTGGAATTAAGTCAATGACTTCAAGGGGGATTTTCTCGCTTGGTATGTTCAAAAGGATTTTTACAAAAAACCACCAAGTGCGGTAATTATCAATATGTTGACCATTGGAATCTGTATAATTTGTTACAGCCTTGATTATTGCCAACAGTTCATCAATATATTTTTCGTTATCAGCAATATCAACTTGCTGCGAAACCCTTTCCAAATAAGGAAGGACATTCCATTGAGGGATCATGAAATATCCTTTTTCATCAGGTTCTGTCCTGTCAGGTGCTTTGTCCGGATCAAAGTAGCCTTTTCCTTTTAATGGGAAAAACCACTTTAAATTTTTCACTTTTTTGAAAAAGTAGTTTTGATAAGAAATATCTTCTCTGATTAGATTCAAAATTTTTATTTCCTTATCATTTAACATTAGTCAATTACCTCATCGATCTTACTTACATTCTCATAGTATTCTTTATTCCTTTCCTCATTTATCTGTTGAATCCAAGCATTTAATACGTGATAGAGTCTATTATAACCAGTAAAATCCAAATAGTATGAAACAGGGCTGATGTTTATCGTTTTAAAATAGTCTTTTTTCAATTTAAACAAATTCATTTCATTCAGATAAGCTCCCAACAGAACATGATGTTCTTTTGAACCTCTGATAATATGCTCCAGTATAGAAAATTCTTCCAATCCATAACCTATAAAAATGATGGTATATTCGTTAAAAATATTCTGAAGAAATTCCTTAAGCCTGCCTGTCTCATTATAATATGCCTCTAAATAGTCTTTTGTCGTTAATATTGTTTGATCCAATTGATCCATAAAGCCGTGAATGTGATATATGGTCTCATAATCCATATTAGCTGAGTCGAAGTTATTACTTGCAATTTTTGCTTTTTTTCTTTCTTTAATTTGATCCACTTTCAAATCTTCCTGTGACTGATTCAAAAGATTATAATAGCTGTTCAAAGCCTTATAGAATTCCTTGTCTATGTTTGATGTTAATTTTATCCAATCGATCTTTACTAATAGATCGTACGGGTTTTGGCTATTATTTGCCTCACTTTTATTGAAATATTTTTCATAAAATTCCTTTGCTTCACCTGTCTTTCTTGGGATCAAGCCATCAAAGATTGTTATCTTTTGCTTAGGATCAATTATTTCTCGTTGTATGGTCTGATATTCAAAATAATTTATCCTGTTCTTTTCATATAGATATTTGATAGCATTATCCCCAAGTTCATACCAAAGAGGAAACCCAATCAATTTAGACACACCCGCTCCAACCAAAACTCCTATTTTCTCATTTCCCAAGATAAGTCTTTTAATGTCAATGGGTAACTCTAAGTCATCCTGAACCAAAAAGAGTGAATTTATGGCGCCGATCAGATCATTGTCGCTTAATATCGCATCTAACTTTTCCTTTAGTTTTTCCAAATCACTCAACTCATCCTTAACTATGTATTGTTTAGATAAGTCGACAGGATTTTCAAATAAAGAATAAACTACATTATCTATATCTAAACCAGAAACATCATATTTTTCGAAAATGTATTTCAGTTCATTTTTAAATATGGTTTTTCTTGATGAATTTTTATCAGTCATATTTCAATATCCTTGGATGCAGAAAGGAGTAAATTTCGACCTGTTATTTGTATATAGAACCATAGGATTCCTCGCCTCCTTCTAACCCGCAACCATCGGCATACCATTTCACGTTCGACTATCCAGAAGCCGCCCCACTTTCTTTTTGTTGACCCCACCCCATTGTTTGAAAAAGAAATATCCTTTTGCTTGGCACTGGTCACGGCGCTGTTCTTTTCTTTTTTACTGTAAATTAAATGTATTTCAAGCTGCAATTAGATTAGATATTTCAACGAATTGTAACCTTTATGACATTGTTTCGTCCAAATAGCGCTTGATTCGTTCCCGGTTTGCTACAAGGCTTGAAAATTGTTTTTCGCAGACATCGCTGAAACGTGCAAGTACCTTGCGATTGATCTGTTCCTGATCCTCAAAGACGGCAAGAGAACGGAAAGTCGATCCCCACTTTTCAAACTGGAGCAAAGTAATAGTTACGTCTCTTGTTTTATCATCTGTTGGCAACGCCTGGACAAAAAGCGGTTTGGGCATCCCGTTTATACGACAATCAATCAGGTACTTGCCTCCCGGATCGTGCAGGGGGTCGTGCCAGTCAAATTCACGGCGATTTTCCGGCACTGTTTCTCCCATAAATGCTCTGAAGTCTTCCATAAAAGTCGAACGAACCCGTTCACGTGAAAGATAAGTAACATCGGTTATCCTGAGAAGCGCTTGAATGAAGCTATAAAGGGCATCGCCATATCGTTCTTCTTGAATTGGTATAATTAATTCGCCTTCACGATCATGGACGCTGAATACCGAAAGCGCATTTGTAATGATTTTTTGCCTGGTTCCTCTCTGAAGGTCTTTTTCGTCCAGATCATACGTCAGGTGCATGTATGTGTGACCTTCATCTGAAAGAACCCATTCTCCATTCTCTCTTTTCAGGGTAATCGCCAGATGATCGCCATCTTCAAACATAAAAGGGGTAAAAACTCGGAAACGGTTTATACCCTCTGTCGATATTGTAATTTTCTCGCACACTTTTCGCTTAAAATCGCCTTCAATCATTTCTGTATCCATGGCTCATATCTCCTCAAAAAGTTTTCTTTGCGGATCAAAGGGGACCTCAAATCCACAATTATTAATCATACATGAAATGGCCTCATGAAATTCAGAAAATCGATCCGTTGGCTCAGCGAATGCGTCTTTCCTTGCACCTAACTGCTGGTAACGCTCGGTTGCCTTATGAATGTGGAAGTTATAAAACGTATCACGCTCAATAGTATTGGTATGCTCATGACTTTTCCCGTTATATCGCTGTAATCTAAATAACTGGTTCGAATTTGCAGGTCTGTAACCAAGAATGATCGAGAAATCGAGAGGATTGAAAAGACTCTGCCGCAGAATTAAGCGAAAGTCGCTACCATCAGAACCTTTAAGATCCAACTCACGTTCCTTGTGTCCTCTTTTGGGGTGCACCTGTATCTTTTTTTGATAATCAGCAGGAAGAACTTTTCGTTCTCTCAATAACAGAGCAACATCCTGGTCCGACAACATAGCACTCATTTATTGTCTTATCCCTTCTGGTTCATTTTGTTAATTTCACCATACTACATTTTTAAAACACATTTTACAAAACCTTCAATATATAACACTATAGCTACAAGTGTTGGATACGCTTAGCGTTATCCTGTCTCTATTCCTTAAACATGAATCTAATAATAAATCCGTGAAATGCCTTTCTTCTCTATCTTCATTATCAAATATTAAAACAAAATTTCCTTTTTGATTAACTGTTCTGTTCTTACCCCTTGGTGCTCCTTGAAAACACTTTTGTAAAGACAGGGAGATGTGCAAAGCTAAAAACCGCCATAAAGTTACTATATCACTGGCTACTGGTTCATCATCGAACGAATTCCTAAGTTTTAAGCCGTGAGCGGCTACCGATCATCTTTCCCAGTCAATATCTTCGTCTTTGTAGGATGTGGAAAGAACAGTCCTGGCCTTTTCCAGATGAGCGGCGGGAACCATTATATTCACTTCTCCCAGACCATCAATAGTAATGGCATAAATTATTCCTGCTGCCTCGTACCTTAGTTTTGTCGGTATTCCCTCTGCTTTTAGTCTTCCCACTATAATATTCGCATTTGTCATCCCCGATGCTGTATGGACTGTCTCCCACTTCTCTCCTTCCATCCTCTAACCGATACCTCCTCATCAACAATGAAATATTATTACCACTATTTGATGGTAATATTCTTATGTCAAGGAGAAATTGACAATCGTTACACAATATATTGTGTTCTAAAATCCACAGAACACATGTTGTTGTATTTCCACTTTACAAATATACATCCATTTGTTAAAAATTCAAGATGAGAGTTTGGCTGTAATAGGAATCAGGTTGCTACCCTAAATTCCCGCCAAAATTATAACAAGGATCGTGCAAAAACGTTATAGATCAAGGCTAAAGGCATTTTTTGCTTGACTTTTCTGCCCATTCATTGGTATAATTATACCAATGAATGGGGTGTTTATATGTCGCTTGTCTA
>JAUWNZ010000273.1 GCA_030612385.1 Pseudomonadota bacterium
CTTCATGGGGGTGTATACCTATTACTGCATAAACCGATTCATATTTATCAGCAATGGAAATGGCCTTTTTGCAATCACTGAGCGTTGTCCCGACTGTGACTGTATAATCTACCCCGGCTTCTCCTGCTCTTGTGATCACCTTATCCCTGTCGTGGTCGAATGCCTTCATCTCCAGGTGGGCATGAGAGTCAATAAACATGTTTTCCCCTTTAGTAATCGTTCACAGTTCAGAGGTTCACGGTTGATTGCTTTGAGACCTTCGTACTTCTTGAGGCAGTTGTTAGCTCCACAAATAGCAGTCCCGCAACCGCAGGATTCGTCTGGCCTGTTCGTAGACATCATATGAATTGCGTTCATTCCGGCAAATGGTCGGATTTCCTTTCCATATATAATGCCGCAAAGCGGAGCTTTTTACGAAGTTATTAATGTTCGCCATACCGGATAAACTTGACACATTTTTGGTTTCTGTAGTATCCGCATCTAAATATTTAATGTAACAGTATATTTTGTAAAATAAAGAAGAACCGGAGTCAAGCAATTTTCACTTAAATTTTCAAAAAAACGCATTTATCAGTGGCTTCATAAAAGGCAAAAGTGCTATTCAGGCAGCAAGAGACTTTGCTTGAGCTGACACCGGTATCTGCGCAAAAAACGCAGTTGATGTGAATAAAGACTCTAAACAGACCCTTAGCCTAAACAACCTGAGTAGTTATATGGAGGTTTGAATGAAAAATGTCAGATCAATCAGCGCCAGTACCAAACTTTGCGCTATTATTGGTAATCCGGTTGCGCACAGCCTTTCACCGGCAATTCACAATGCTGCCTTTTCGGAACTGGGCCTGGATTTCGTTTATGTAGCTTTTCCGGTCGAGGACGTAAAAAATGCACTGGCGGGCATGCGGGCGATGAAAAACTTTCGCGGCATGAGCGTTACTATTCCGCATAAAATTGAAGCAATGAAACATGTGGATGAAATAGCGGAGATAGACCGCAGCATCGGTTCAATTAATACGGTTATTAATGAACAAGGCAAGTTGGTCGGGTTAGGCACCGATGGGCCTGGCGCGCTAAAGGCCATTGTTGATTCCGGAGTGAAAATTGATGGCAAGAACGTCTTAATGTTGGGTTCAGGCGGTGCGGCGCGGGCGATTGCCTTTACTCTTGCCCGGAATGCCAGGCTGGAGGAACTTTCGATTTTGGATATTGATGCGATTATGCTTCAGCAGTTGACGACGGATTTAAAGGCCGGCACCGATACTTTAATCAAATCTGACTTGCTGACGGAGGAATCTCTTGCCGCAGTGATGAAGAATGCCGATGTAATCATCCACTGTACGCCGGTCGGTATGTATCCAAACAAAGATGCCTCCCTGATTCCTTGCAAGCTTTTTCGGCAGGAGCAGGTTGTCTTTGATATTGTCTATACACCCCTTGAAACGAAACTAATTTCCGGGGCAAGGTCTCGTGGTCTTCAAACAATTTCCGGGGTCGATATGTTTATCAATCAGGCGGTCTTACAATTCGAGCGTTTTACCGGTGTTGAAGCGCCTGTCGAGGTTATGCGCCGAGTAGTGATGGAGCATCTCCGCTTAGAGGAATAGTATAGCGTTTCGCAAGTTCCATATGTATCAGTTAGCGCCTGAACGAAAACCCTGAAATATGGTTTTTCGATTTTGTCTTGAAAATTCAAACTCGCTGAGATTGCTTTCTTTTTTTAACTCGAAACTCGAAACCCAAAACTCAAAACAGTGCCTGAACGAGGTTTTCGTTCAGGCACCGGTTAATCTTGTTATCTCCTTCCAAACAGCCCCTTTCCCCTCTCCGGTCCTGGCGGAAAACGGAATTATATCACTATCATCAGGCAAACCCAAAAGCTCCTTCGTGCGGCGCTGGCAGATTTTCACCTTATTTCTGGAAATTTTGTCGATCTTCGTCAGAACAAACAGGATGTTAATATGGTAATGACGGAGCCATTCGATAAGAGAAATATCTCCTTCAGATGGATCTCTTCTTACATCGAGTATCATAATGACAAGATGGAGAGTCTTTCGTTCCCTAAGATATCTTTCAACCATAGGCCCCCACTCCCTCTTAACAGAAATGGGCGCCCGGGCATATCCGTAACCGGGAAGATCGACGAAGCAAATCCGATCGTTTATCGTAAAGAAATTTATAAGTTGTGTCTTGCCGGGCGTGGCGCTTGTACGGGCAAGTTTTTTTCGGTTAACAAGGACATTGATAAAGGAAGACTTGCCCACATTGGACCTGCCTGCGAAG
>JAUWNZ010000192.1 GCA_030612385.1 Pseudomonadota bacterium
GAGATACATAGCGATTCGTTCGATTCCATAGGTTATTTCAGCGCATACAGGATTCAGATCTATACCTCCCACCTGCTGAAAGTAGGTAAACTGGGTTATTTCCATCCCGTCGAGCCAGACCTCCCATCCCAAACCCCAGGCGCCCAGAGTGGGAGATTCCCAGTCATCTTCTACAAAGCGTATGTCGTGATCAAGTGTATTTACCCCGAAGCTTCTCAGCGAATCAAGGTAGATATCCTGTATGTCGAGCGGCGACGGCTTCATGATAACCTGATACTGGTAATAGTGCTGGAGTCTATTCGGATTCTCTCCGTACCTGCCGTCGGTGGGTCTGCGGGAAGGCTCGACGTAAGCGACATTCCATGGTTCCGGGCCGAGGGTCCTGAGAAAGGTTGCAGGATTGAATGTTCCTGCTCCTACCTCAATGTCATACGGCTGCTGGAGAATGCATCCCTGATCTGCCCAGTATTTTTCAAGGGCCAATATCAATTCCTGAAAGGTCACTTTCCCTCCCCGAAGATAAAAAAGGGTTTAGTCCCTTAGTCGTAAAGTTCTTGCAAAAATGGCAAAAGAATTTAGTAAGCGAACACTTACCGTCGAAATTAGAAAATAGAAATTGGAAATTTAGCCTCATGCTTTTCTCCCGAATTTCTAATTTCCAATTTCAAGCCGTGAACGGCTACAGGCTTTGAGCTTTTCCGGCTTGTCCGGGTTATGGTTTAGGGTTCAAGGGTTCAGACCTTTGAACTCGTTTCATCCCTCCCAAATTTCTAATTTCCAACGATAACGTAGGGGCAACCCCCCCGTGGTTGCCCTGTGTTGGGTGGTTGCACCAAATCATGAGGGCAGGCACGGGGGCCTGCCCCTACAATAATACCACCCAATTTCCAATTTCATGCCATGAGCAACTACAAATTAACATTGTGAACGATCTATGTCAACGTATGAAATCCGGTTGGTCTACGACAAATTTATGGGTAAACTTGACAATCTGAATCTGGTTCTTCCGGTTTTCGCGTACTTATTGTTTTGCCCTGCTCGTAACAGGCTGAAATAAATAGGGAAATCATTGAGTCTTTATCTGCGCGGTTGAACCGGATGGCAGCCAAGGCAGACCACATCTTGAGAGTGACGGTTTTTCCTTCCAGCCTGTTAAGCAAACGGTTTTCTGCCCACACAGCGAGATGGGGAATACCGATCCTCAACTTCACTTACGCCGCTTTTTGTCTACTTAACCTCGTGATATCATATGCAATTTACAGAAGCACGCAAATTCCGGATGAACCGGGAAAGTTGATTGTTGTTTAAAATCAATTGCACCGAGGTTCTATTCTACTCTGCTAAAATAAAACCTTGACATTGCGTACGCTATAGCGTATTTTAGATAAAAAGGAAGGGAGGTGAAAAATGCCAACATTATCAGCTACTGAGGCGCGTACAAAACTATACCGCCTCATTGATCAAGCATCATTATCACATGAGCCTATTGTTATAACAGGGAAAAGGGGGAATGCAGTTCTCATATCCGAAGATGACTGGCTTTCAATTCAAGAAACCATGTATCTTTTGAATATTCCAGGTATGCGTGAGTCTATCCGCAAAGGTTTAGCAACTCCCATAGAGAACTGCAAAGAGGAACTGGATTGGTGAGTTGGCGAATTGTTTTTACAAAGCAAGCTCAAAAAGATGCTAAAAAATTATCTGGTTCCGGACTTAGATCAAAAGCAGAAAAAATAATTGAAATACTACACCGGAACCCATACCAAGTCCCTCCACCCTATGAAAAACTCGTCGGTGATTTGGCGGGTGCTTATTCAAGACGATTAAATATCCAACACAGGATTGTTTATCAGGCCATGGATGATGAAAAAACTGTTAAAATTATTCGCATGTGGACACACTATGAATAATGAGCAGAACCAAGCGCAAAAAGCCGCGCGGCTGATTAGCGTCGTTGGACAGCAAAAACCGGGAAATATAGTAATAGCTCAATAAATAGGGTCAACCCCAGGTATGTAAGAGTGATTGTGGATCGTAGCCCTTTACGGCTTGAGGCTTGAGACTTGAAATTGGAAATTAGAAATGGGGGGGCGATAAAATAAGTTTACGAGTTAACAGCACAAAAGCTGGGAGGCCAAATTTCTAATTTCTAATTTCAATTAACGCTTACCGTGGATTGAGACCAACATTTCAAAAATGTAATCCCCCTATTTATTGAGCTGATACTAATAAATCCTTGACATTCAATACCGACGTAATTACAATGTAGGCACCTAATAAGTAAGTCAAGGAGGTAGACCATGAGAGCACGTGTTGTAAAAATTGGCAATTCCCAAGGTGTCCGTATTCCAAAACCTATACTTGAGCAAACAGGAATTATGGAGGACGTTGAGCTTGAAGTAGAGAAAAACCAGATCATTATTCGTCCTGTTTCAAATCCAAGGGTTGGTTGGGATCTTGCTTTTAAAACAATGGCCGAAAATGATGATGACATGCCGATACACGGAATCCAAAATATTTCAAATTCTTGGGATGAAGAAGAGTGGCAATGGTAGTCAATCGATTCGATGTATATTTGATAAATCTTGATCCTACTGTTGGATCTGAAATTCAGAAAACCAGGCCCTGTTTGGTTATTTCGCCTGATGAAATGAATAGACATATCCGCACCGTTATTGTTGCCCCGTTGACTACAGCAGGCAAGGACTATCCCACAAGAGTATCCTGCAAATTTCAAAAGAAAAAAGGGCAAATCGTTTTAGATCAGATACGAACAATTGATAAAACACGTCTCATAAAAAAGCTTGGTTCTATTGATTCTGAAACTCAGTTGGAGGTTATTTCTCTCTTACAACGGCTATTTGCATTTTGAGCCTGCCCAATCAGTCAGTCCACTCGGACGGCAAAAAGTGCCGCTCGTTCCTTGCTCTGCTTTTGCCACCGGTGATTTGCGACGTTGGATGCATAAAAATAATTACTGATAGTCCATTAAAGAGGTAAAATTAATGTCGAAACGGTTGCTTGTAGCTGCAGTATTCATCCTGTTTTTTGTATCTCATTCTCTTTTAGCAAATCAGAATAAAGAGGCTGAGGCCGGAAAAGTTGCTGACATATGGCTTTCTGTCGTTGATGCTGGGAATTACACTGATAGTTGGGACAATACGTCCGAGTATTTTAAAAACGCCGTCTCTAAAAGCCAATGGGAAACAGCATTACAGTCCTTACGAAAGCCTCTTGGCGACGTAGTATCAAGAAAAATAGTCGGAATGAAGTATACTACGGCATTACCCGGTGCCCCAGACGGTGAATATGTGGTTATTCAATACAAAACAGTCTTTAAAAACAAAGCTTCTTCAATAGAAACAGTAACCCCGTCGTTGGGAAAAGATGGGGTTTGGCGTGTAACAGGATATTTCATCAAATAACAACATCCATCAAGACGTTCACAGTGGGAATGACAACC
>JAUWNZ010000045.1 GCA_030612385.1 Pseudomonadota bacterium
AGCTCAGTCGAGTCGTACAAAAGCATGAAGGCCGAGTTTCCAATTTCTATTTTCTAATTTCAATATTCAGTAAACGCTTACCGTGGATCGAGACCAACACTTTAAAAATGTAATCCCCTATTTATTGAGCTGATACGAAATATCTTTCTGCCTTTCCACACATAGTCCATACCCCTCTAATACAATATATAAGGCGCTTTCATAGACAGATTCCAGAAATCCATCTCCAAGCTCATTATAAACTTCATAAAAACTTCTAAGAATAATATCTGTGATTTCTTTGTATTTAAAACTATCTGCGTTCATCTGTGTGAATCTGTGGCTAAATGGTTACATCAGAACAAACATTGTAAATTTTTTCTTCAAATTTCAAGGGCTCGCTTACGCCGGGCACCATACCGTCATCCTCTATGCCTATTAGCAAATACCCTCCGGAACCGTTTGCAAACGCGGCGATTTCCTTAGCAAAATCTATATTTTTCTCCCTGTCGGATTTGAATTCAACCCGGCTCGTCTCGCCGCTTTCAATTAATTCCCTTATCTCTTTAGTTGAAAACACAAAAACTCCATTTCATTAAAGCTGAAACTCCCTATTCCCGCACCCAGCCGCATACCCTCTTTCCAAACATCAAGGTCTTCAAACCTACCAACCTTTTCACCCATTGTTTACTCTCCCGTTTCCTCTGTTTTTTCCTGTTTCCGTTCTCCCGCCTCCTGTCTCCTGTCTTTACTTGCCCGTCTCCAGTCTTTCCCGCCTCCCGTCTCCGTCTTTTCCTGACCCCATTTATTACCATTTACTTAATATAGTACCCCCCTGCCTTCTTGCTTCCTCGGTATTCAATACGTCCCTGACGTCTGAGATCGGCAATCCAACGTTCAATGGTTTTTGAGGGGGTTCCAAGATACTCTGATAATTGCGGTATCCTTTTTCCAGGAGCTTTCCGTATATGTTCCAGCAACAGGTTTATTCCCTCACTTATTCCCTCACTTATTCCCTCAGTGGGTACTGATACCGAGGATATTTTTTGTTTCCGGTATCTCAGTGTGACAAGGAAGCCGTCGCCGCTCTCCTCATATTCAAAAGTCATGGTCGGGTATGATTCGATTTCCCCACGAACCCGTATGAAACCACTCCCGTATTTCTCGATATCTCTGGTCAGATAGAACGCTTCTGCAACCAACTTGTTGCGTGTCCTGGACTGATAATCATCACTCATCAGTTTTTCTATGGTTAGATCACCAAAAAGTTTACCAGGATTAAAAAAAGTAATGGCGTTATCGAATATCTTGAGCTGAATATCGACAGGGCTTGTATAGTCCCTGTGTACCACGGCATTCAGGAGCAATTCACGGAGAGCGGGCAAGGGGTATTCGTAAATTTCTCGTCGTTCGATCTCGCCGGTGATTTCAAAAGCAACCTTCAGGTGGGAGAGAATAAACTTCATTGATTCTTCCACCACGTGAAAAAGCGTACCGCGAATCATCCGATCGTCGATAATGGTCGATGCCGTCTTGAAGCGGCCGATATGCAGAGCATAGGGAGGATCATCCCTGCCGAACAGCAACATTGCCGCATGCGTGGGCCGACCATCTTTCAGATAACCCAATTTCCCCAACACTGTTTGCCACTCCCCGACTATTTGGAAGCGACCACCTTCTGTAACACGCTGGAGGAACATCTTGATCTTGTCCCTATTCAGGTCATTGAGCGTTGAATTCACGTCCATGTAGGAATCCCAGGAAAGCTGCAGGGATTGCAGATGGAGATTGGCGATTTCTGTGAGGGATAAGCGGTGATTGCTGTTGGCGACCCGTTTGAAATACCGATCCCGGCACGCCACGGGCTTGACAGGAAACTCACCTACGCGAATAACAACCACCTGCTTGCCGTCCAACGTGGCAAGTTCAACATCGGGAATAATTGAGGGCATAGTGCTCTGCTTGACCTGGTTCACCCAGGCCTGAACAGTTTCCGGGCCGAACGTCACACCGACAATCTTCCCGGAATCTTCAACCCCAACAAGCACCACGCCACCTTTGTGATTGGCAAAGGCCGCAAGCGACTCTATGACTTCTTTGCCGAAGGACGCTTTGAATTCAAGATCCTCCGACTCCCCTAACGCAATCATCTCCCGTATAGTTTGACTCATACAGCTACCCCGGCCGGATTAACCACAATAATGCCAAGCTTGAACGTAACCTGCCTTTACTTGCGAAGCAGAAAGTTTTTCCAAAGTTGTTTCGCCGGTTTTGATGTTTTGTATAATTTGCTTCATATGTATTAAGTCATTTCTGTATAATCTGCGCAATCTGTGGACCGCCTTTGCGCGGCCGTCTTCTGTCTCTTTAATCTTTTAACCTTAGCGCCTTTGCGTGAGGCCCCAATAACGACAATAAGGAAAGCCTGACCCCCATTTATTCCCGATAAACCTCGATTGTCTGCTGCGCTATCTTGTCCCAACCTGCCCCGCCTTGCCCCGGCAGATGGTACTGGGGTAAATCCTGTCTGCCCCGCCGTGCCCCATTACCTTCATCTGCGTCCATCTGCGGCTAAGAATCATCTCTGCGCCCCCCGCATGATTTTATCAACCGCCCGACAGGTATCCCACATTTCATCAACACCAAGGGTAGGATGAACCCAAAACATCAGGCTGGTTTCGCCTGTCTTTCTGGCAACAGGCAGCCGCTCACCCGGCCCGATTCCTGCCTGCACAAAGGCTTTTTCCAGATAAATTTCACTGCAACTGCCGCTGAAACAGGGAATCCCTTCCGCGGTAACAGCATTCATAATCCGATCCCGATCCCATCCTTCCCGGAGCTTTTCAGGCCGAACAAAAACATAATATTTATAATAAGCATGCCCGAACTCTGCCGGCACATCCAGTACCCGCAAAGCCGGTATCTTTGCAAAACACTCAGTAAGTATTGCGGCATTGCGCCGGCGTATTGCCGTCCATTCCGGCATTTTCCGCAACTGCACCCGACCGATAGCCGCCTGCATCTCGGTCATACGCCAGTTTGTTCCAAAACTGTCATGCAGCCAGCGGAATCCAGGCGGGTGTTTCTTGTGATAGACGCTGTCATAGTTCTTGCCATGATCCTTATACGCCCAGGCCTTTTCCCAGATCGCCCTGTCATTCATGATGAGCATACCCCCTTCGCCGCCGGTAGTCATTATTTTGTCCTGGCAAAAGGAAAACGCCGCCACATCCCCCAATGAACCGACAGGACGTCCCTTATAAGTCGCCCCATGGGCTTGAGCGCAATCTTCAATAACCTTCAGATCGTATTCTCTGGTTAGTTCCAGGAGCGGATCCATATCACAGGGCATGCCGGCCAGGTGGACAGCAATGATCGCCCTGGTGCGGGGAGAGATAACGGCAGATACAGTATCAGCGGAAATATTCAGGCTGTCAGGATCGATATCGGCCATAACAGGAACGGCCCCGCGCATAACTACCGCACCGGCCGAAGCAATAAAGGTGTAGCAGGTAACGATAACTTCATCACCTACGCCAATCCCGAGAGCCTTTAGAGCAAGTTCCAGAGCAACACTCCCGTTTGCAAGGGCAACCGCATATTTTACACCCACAAAATCGGCATATTCCTTCTCAAAACTCGTTACCTCAGACCCTGTCCACTGATTGACCTCGCCAGACCGCAATACCCTTTCCACAGCCTCAATCTCATCATCCCCGAAATATGGCCAGGGAGAAAATATTTTAGAATTCATATTTGTTCAGCCTCATCAATAAAACACATCTCATCACCACACATGCGCTGGGAAAAGAGGAAAACACGTTCTAATATTGGATCCTAAGTTGAGAGCTTTGAGTTTCTTCCTTTTGTGTCATTCCCGCGAAAGCGGGAATCTATGACCTCTTGATATAACTGGATTTCTGCTTCCGCAGGAATGACAATGCAGCAATGATTTCGAAAAATTCAAAGGTCTCAAATTGTAAATGTTAAGCTGCTTTGATTTATTTGATGTTTTCTTGGAAAATTTCAACTATGGATGTGAAAATCTTTATCCATTCCTCAAAGTCCCATCATAAGCTGGGTGAAAGCTACACCTCTCCTGCTTGTTTCAGGGCTGCATCAACGATTGAATCACCTATCCAATAGCCACCATCCTGCATAGCTTGTAGCGCAACGCCAACATTATCTAACAACCCACGCCTTTTGGCTTCAACCAGAACCCTGGCCGAACCAATAACATGCAGCCCATAAACAGTACGTGCGATTTTTCTGGCTTTGCGTTCATCAACCAAGATAAGGTTTTCATTCGATTCCCTGGCAAGTCCAATCACAGCGGCTTCTCCAGAATCAAGAGAGGTCTTTAATAAAGGATCTACCGGCTTGGAAAGCGCCACAACTTTTATCCATTCTGCCTTCCGGTAGTTTAATAATCCTGCATTTATTGGTCCGCCTTCCAGAATCTCCTTATGCACCGCTTCCGGGATAGCAACAAATTCAAAAAGATGCCGAAGAATATCAATGCGGTCAATCATTGAAAGGGCTATGAGAGGACCTGTATTGCAAATCACCTTGCCGTTCATGTATCCATATCCGCAAATTCAGCATCGATCTCTGATTGGTCCCATTCAACGCTGGCTGCACCATATCGCCGACAGTCTAACAAAAATGTCACACGTGACACTCCTGCCAGCCGTGCAGCCTGTCCGGATGTAAGCCGCCCCATTTCGTATAATTTGACCGCCAAACCAAACCTGGCCTCTTGTTCAAACGTTTCAGGGCTGAGGTTTAGTACAGCAGGTATGGTTTCAGGATACTCTATTTCTATCGTTCTCATACGGTTAACCTCTTATATCTTTTCCCTTTTAATACATTTATAGCACATCCAAAAAGGCAATAACATGTTTTGTTCCAGAAAAGCGCCGTTGCATAATATATTTAACCGTGCAATCTGCGGCTCTTTATGATCTACACCATTACCCTTCACAATTTTTCATCAGTCAACAAATCAACTTCAATACATGATTCCGGCGTATCTATCGCATAATGCAAAGATTCTTTTCGCCGTATACGAACAGAAGGCGCCCAGCCCAGCCTGGCGGGTGCCTTAAAATCCTTAAGAGAATTATCAGCAATATAGACACATTCTTCTGAAGAACGCCCGCCCTGTGCCAGAATATATGCCCTTGGATTGGGCTTCCAGAATTCCTTTCCCAAATCACCAGTTACAATGATCTTGTCCACATATTGCTCAAGATTCAGCGCCCGGATCTTTGACCATTGCGCACTGGAATAACCGTCACTAATTATGGCAAGGTCAGCTTGCTTGTGTCTTCTCAGAAATTCCATAGCGTCAGTTTGAAGCAAGATATCGGGATGGTGAACACGGTAAAGATGGACAAGATGGCTTACAAGTTCTTTATCAAAAATCCCCAGGTCTTCTAAAACAGTGTCAAAGATATTGCCTCGGGCGCCAGACTCAAACAAAGTCCAAGCACGCTCAAAAAAGTCTTCCACATTACGGTTTTCCGCAAGCCAGCGGCCTACAACGCAAAATCCGCTTCGGACATAATCGCGCTCAAGGTAAAGAGTATCATCAATATCCAGCACATACAGCATGCAATCAACCCGCTATTTTTCAATGAAGACAGCCGCATCATATCGAAGCATCCGCACGCCTTCACGCCAATTGTCATGATAATCAGGATCTTCGCCACATAAACCCTGAAAAATCCATCTTGCGAATGTACCACCTGCCCTGTCGCAGATCGGATACCCGCCGCCAAATCGCGCATTGATCTCAAAAACACTCACATGGCCGGAATCATCCTGAAATCCCTGAAAGCAAATACATCCATAAATTCCCGGAAATATCTTATAAAACTTATCAGCAAACATTTTAAATTCCACAATTCGCACCGTTTCCGCAAAGCAGACCTCTCCTGACCGCACAAGTTTTCGAAAATGGGGCACACAAGACATGCAGCCTTTCAGCCGGTCATAAAAGCAGTTTATCGTGAACTCCCTCCCTTGACAGATCTCCTGCGCAATGTACAAATCATGATCCACATTTTTTCTTGCCAATTCATCCTTGGAATTCATAATGGCTATGCCGTTACTGCATGATCCATCTCTCGGCTTTATCAACAAGGGGAATTTCAAGTTATGAGCATCCTTCATATTCCAGGTGCGTGGCACTGATATTCCGTGGTCATTTAAAACACGTGCAGTTTCTCCCTTGTCACGTGTTACACGAATAACATCAGCAGAAGACACAAGAATTTCCGTTCCATTTGCCAAAAAACGATCCCGATTTTCCGCATAACCGATCAATTCCGTGTCAATAGTGGGTATTATTAGATTGACTTCATGCCGCTTGCAAATATCAAGCACATCATCCAAAAAATCCGGAGAGGTGCAACGGGGCACTTTATAGGCATAGTCAGCCACCTGGCAGGCAGGACTCCACGAAGGATCCATATCTATCGCAATCACTTCAAGATCAACTTTCAACTCACGCGCAGCCTTTCTAAAACAATTAATCAGCTCCACCCTGCGCCCAGCAGATGAAAACAGCAATCTAATCATTTTTCCTATCTCTATATAAAGATTTTTGCATTTTCTTATGTTTTCTGATGTAGATTCTCATGTTTTTTTGCGATAATATAATATCCTCCAGCAATTCGATCAGATTGTTTGCCTTTTAAAAGTAATGGATCCAACCATTTAAAAGGAAATAATAATAAAGCGGCTATTCCTTTACAAGGCAAATATAGTTTTTCCGAAACTTGTGAAAACAAGACAGCTATAAATTCAACAATTATACGATAAAAACCTGTCCCCCCCCCCGTAGAAATTGCTATTTCTTTACAAATAAACCCGGATTGTTCAACTATCTCTCTAATTCCCTCTTTCATAAATCTCCAAAAGTCTGTCGGTCCTGGATGATAACCAATTATAAACGGAACCTGAAGATACAATGTGCCATTATTTTTTAGAACCCTAAACATTTCATCCAAAGCCATGATTGGGTGTTGAACATGTTCCAAAGCCTCCTGTGATATAATTAAGGAAAAAGAATTATTTGCAAATGGTAGTGCTTCCGCGCGTCCGCAACAATGAATGGCCGGATTAAAAACGATGTCCAAGTTGATTAAGGAAGGATTTAAATTGCTTGAACCAGAGCCAACGTTCAAACCGATTTCGTTTTTGTTCAGCGCTGCTAAACAGTACTTAATCGCTTTCTTAACGGAAAGAGAATCGTTATGGGTTGCATATATCTTTGAAACAAAATTACGTCTCCAATTAGTTATTCCCATTAAATAAACCCCACAAAGCAATTTAAAGCCAAAGATACTCGGGCAGGACAAAATAGCCTCTTATTATAATCTTTTTTTCTGCAATCTTTCCATTTTTTCCAATCTTTATATTTTGCGTCTTTGCGCCTTTGCGTGAGACCCCAAAAACTCCATTATTTTCTCACGCAAAGGCGCCAAGCCGCAGAAATCTTAAATCTATAACCCATTGACGACCCTTGAGATACCATCACGAATTAATGCTGAACCAAAATTGATTAATAAGCCCAACCTTTTGTCAGCCAGCCGGAGATACGTCAACAACTGTTTCTTGTGTACCGGCATTACCTTCTCAACAGATTTCAGTTCTACAATTACCTTATCTTCAACAATAATATCTGCACGGAATCCCTCATCAAATTTTATGCCTTCAAAAACAATTGCCACGGGCACTTGCCTTTCAACCTTTAATCCTCTTTTCTTCAACACATGTGCCAAAACAATTTCGTAAACGCTTTCCAATAACCCCGGTCCCATCCCCTTATGTATCTGAAACGCCGCATCAACAACTATTTTCGCAATCTCATTCTCAGTCATAATTTTCTTTTTCCCTCACGCAAAGCCGCAAAGACGCAAAAAATATTTAAAATTTACTGCCAATGCATGATATGCTGTCATTAAGCGGCGGTTCGAAATTCATCCGCATTCCACATAGTTGTGCTATATTGTTTTTATATCTTTGCGTCTTTGCGTGAGACCCCAAAAACCCTGTACCCAGCCGGTAATCCCCGGCTTCACCTCATGCCGCCTTGCCTATGTGGGGATAGCGGACCGGATTCCACTCCGAAATAATTACGGATTTCTTAATACTTCATCATGATCTCCTGCCACTCTCAAAAATATAGTATCTTCAACAATCTCAAAAGTTAGACGATGATGGATATCTATTCTTACCTCCCAAATTCCTTCCCTGCCTTTTATCTTTTTGGTATGTAGTGATGGATATTTAAAGTCTCTCGAAAGAAGCCTTATTTGTTTGTCAACCTTCTTTTGAAC
>JAUWNZ010000249.1 GCA_030612385.1 Pseudomonadota bacterium
AACGACTTCACTGTCGGCGTCACGGTGCCGGTCACCACGGTGTGCCCCTGCTCAAAAGAGTTAAGTAGTATGGGCGCCCACAATCAGAGAAGTATAGTGAAGGTGAACCTCAAATTCAAAAAATTTTTCTGGATAGAAGATGTCGTTAGACTGGTGGAGAACTCCGCCAGCAGCGAGGTGTACTCGCTTCTGAAAAGGGCGGATGAAAAATATATTACCGAAAAGGGATACCAGAACCCCATGTTTGTTGAAGATGTGGTGAGAAGCGTGGCGGAGAAACTAAACAAAGATGATAATTTCACGTGGTACAGCGTCGAGGCGGAAAATTTCGAGAGTATCCATAACCACAGCGCTTACGCCTATGTGGAGAAAGAATGAAACAGAAAACGGTAATGAAAAGTGGTCTCGATATAAGTACATGGAGAGCGAATAAAACTATTACAAAACAAAAAGAGTCCCCCAAAAACAGAGGGCTATTTGTCCCGGATAGTGATTTTATCAAAGACAACAGATTAAATCTCGATATTACCTATATCCTAAACTCCGCTTACGGCATACCATTCATATCCACAGATGAACTGGACGAAATTTCGGGGGAGGTAATTGAAAAGCACAACCGGTTGAAGCGTGGAGAGGGTGACTGCAAAGATGGTGATATCACCATGTTAGGCTGGCAGAGCCTTCCGGATGAGATAACGACAAGACATCTCGATGAGGTAATATCGGCAGCAAGGGAACTGGCCGGCAGGATAGATGCCTTCGTTTCCCTCGGGATCGGCGGTTCTTATCTCGGCATCGAGGCCACCTTCAAGGCGCTGACCCATACATACTTCAATCGACTCTCCCGTGAGCAGAGGGGTGATGTTCCCGAGATATATTTTTTAGGCCAGAACACCGATCCTGATTTCTTCCGCGACAGCCTCGATATGCTTAAGGGCAAACGTGTCGGCATAAACGTTATCTCCAAATCGGGCTCCACCACAGAGACTGCCATAGCCTTCAGGATTCTGCGCGATTTAATCGAAAAAGGGGCAGGCAGCCGGTCAATCTTTGTCACCACCGACAGGACGAGGGGGGGCCTGAAAAAGCTGGCGGATATAAAAGGTTACCGGACATTTGTAGTGCCGGACAATGTGGGCGGCAGGTTCTCCGTGCTTACCGATGCCGGCCTGGCCGGCCTGGCTGTCGCCGGAATTGATATTCATGAATTCACGGCAGGTTTCCGCAATATGAAAGAGCGGGTTTCTCATGACGACTTCTGGTCAAATCCCGCCATGGTACATGCCGCCGTCCGCCACCTCTCCTGCAAAAAAGGGAAAAAGATTGAGGTGGTTGCAACCAATTCCACCGCCACCTATCATCTTTGCCGCTGGATGGAACAGCTCTTCCCCGAAAGCGAAGGACATAAAGGTTACGGCATGTGGGTCTCTCCCTCGATGTATCCGGAAAATCTTCATGCCAACGGCCAGATGGTACAGGATGGGCAGAGGAATATATTGGAGACATTTCTCCGTCTTATCAATCACGACAACCGCCTTGAAATCTGCCCGGATACTGAAAATCTCGATGGCCTGAATTATCTTTCCGACAGGGGGAGAGACATGAATTTTATCAACCGCATGGCGGTCGATGGCCCGGCTTACGCCCATTTCCAGGGCGGTGTCCCGAACATGACAATCGACATCCCCAGACGCAATGCCTTCAATATCGGCCAATTCTATTATATGATGGAAAAATCCGTGGCGCTTTCAGGATATCTGGCCGGACATAATCCGTTTATCCAGCCCGGCGTCGAGGCCTATAAAAAAGCGATATTTGCCATGTCGGGCAAGCCGGGAATGGAAAAATACAGTGAAGACATTACCAAAGCGACAGCTCGCTTGAAGCGCTCCGTTATTTGAGACAATGAAACCGAAAATAATATTTATGGGAACGCCGGAGTTTGCTGTTCCCTCCCTGAAAATACTGGTAGAGAATAATTATCCCATTACCACGGTCGTTACACAACCTGACAGGCCCAGTGGAAGGGGGAGAAAATATGTTGCGCCCCCCGTCAAGATCGCTGCCGAGAAATATAACCTCCCTGTGATCCAGCCTGAAAGAGTCAGGAACAAGGAATACCTGAACACTTTCAGAAAACTCTCTCCCGACATGGTGGTACTCGTTGCCTTCGGCCAGATACTCCCTCTTGAGATTATTGAGTTTCCCAGGATGGGCTGTATCAATGTGCATCCCTCACTACTCCCAAAATACAGAGGAGCAGCGCCGATCAACCGGGCGCTCATAAAGGGGGAATCAACGACGGGAGTTACCACCATCCTGATGGGCGAGGGGGTTGACTCGGGAGATATCCTGCTCCAGGAAGAGACCTCGATAGAAACTGACGAAACATCCGGTCAACTCCATGAAAGATTGTCACATATAGGCGCAAATCTCCTTCTGAAAACAGTGAGGGGAATAGTAGAAGGCTCCATCAACAGGATACCTCAGAACCATTCCCTGTCAACCTATGCCCCCAGACTGAAAAAGGAAGACGAGATCATCAACTGGCAGGCAGATGTCAATGATATACTCAATCTCATCAGAGGACTTTCCCCGTCTCCCTGTGCCTGTACATTCATA
>JAUWNZ010000305.1 GCA_030612385.1 Pseudomonadota bacterium
AAATGGCGGGCGGGGAATACACCATTGTAAAGGAGCTTGGCGCCGCCGGCAGTTATGTGGCATTGTCTATCTTGTAAAAAAAGGCGCCGAGAGGCTCCTTACCCTGAAGTGCATTCTTTCCCTTCGTTCCCAGGCTCTGCCTGGGAATGCTTTTTTTGTGGCTCTGCCACGAAATGACAGGAGGCTGAACCTGAGAACAAAGGGTAAATGCAAAGACACGAATAAACAGGCCGTCCACCTGGCAGCGGAAGTTTTGTAGAAAATCTGGAGAATATGCCTGATCGCATTTTGAATCCGCAAAAGGCACAGCAGCCCGTCTTTTGCGGTCCTGCGGAGCCAAAGGTTAGCAACCTCTTCAGTCTGTTTGTCAGCCATATAGGACGGTGATAGGGATACCCCTCGTCTCTCACACTACTTTCGCCCCTTACTTTTACCTCTATTTTTCATTTTGCCCTTATCTCTATTCTTATCATAGTAGAGATTTTGACTCTCTTTCAAGGCATGGAAATCCTTTGATCCAGGCTTTATCCCCAGACTCTTAGCAAGTACTCCCCAACCTTTGCCCTTTTTAACTTTGTATTTTTCTATGACATAGTCTATGGGCTGGTTCGACATTTCTCCAAGTCGGAGCAACATATAAGCATCTGAAGGTTTTTCAACATTGCCGAGCACTGTTCTGATCTTTATGTCACCCACTTGAAAACGAGCTTCAAGCCTTGCCCTTAATCCTGAGGGGTCTGCTTTAGCTTTAATGTTAAAATCCCTAATCCAGTCAAAATCACCTGCAGAGGTAATCGAGGAAGATAGCAAAAGCGCCATTAAGATCACTAACAAAATTTTATGTGGTTGTCGAGTAGACATAATATGATTCCTCTCTTTTAGAATTAGTTTGTTTTCTCTGTTTCTCCACCCTTTCGGTATGTGGAGTGCCACAGTATTCAATCCATGAGAAGGGAATTTCAATGCCCCTCACAGAACCGGACTTGTGGATTTCCCACATCCGGCTCTTCAGCTCAACTCACCTTACAGGTGACACGTAAAAACTATGCACTATTCTCGGTTTCGGTAACGGATAATGCTCAAGATACTCTGTAAATCTATCCCAATTCATTTTCCGCTTCTGGCTGCGTCGGTTCATCCATTTTCGCACCATTCTTACGGTAAATTTATAGAACCTTGCAATACCATCATAGTTCTCACTAACTCCATAATACTGAAAATGTCCCCGCAGCTTTGCTATCAGAATTTTCCACCATTCCTTGGTTTTAACCTGATTCCTTATCGCCTTAAGCCACGCATTCATTGCTCTGCATTTTGCGGTGTATTTCTTGCGGCTGGTCTTACGGCCAACTTTAAAGTTGTCCTTTCTTGACTTGTCGCAATAGTGAGTAAATCCCAGAAAATCGAATGTATTGGCACGGCGGTCTTGTAGCTTGGCGTTCCCCCGTTCAAATCGTCCGAAACTTATATTCCGGCTTTTTGTCGGATGTAATTCCAGACCATACTTGTTGAACCGGTTGCGCAACCCTCGCTCTATACACCTGGCGTCATCTGCATAACGAACTACACAAACAAAGTCATCTGCATATCTAACGATTTCACAGAACCCTTTTACATGGCTTTTGACTGTTGTTTCAAACCATGTATCCAATACATAGTGCAGGAAGATGTTTGCCAGCATCGGGCTAAGTATACTGCCTTGCGGCGTTCCGGCATCCGGTTTGACCAATAGTCCATCATAGACATAGCCGGCTTTCAGGAATTTCTTTATCAGATTTAACAGTGTCG
>JAUWNZ010000287.1 GCA_030612385.1 Pseudomonadota bacterium
TACTCTGGTTCTGGTTGTTTATCGGTTTCACGGTTCAGGTTTAGCGAGCTATTTAAATTGAAGGTTTTAAAGTAATATCTAAATATGTTCGGGTCGGCCCTTCTACAAGCTCAGGGTACGCCGTACCCTGAGCTTGTCGAAGGGCCTACCCGAACTTATTGAGATATTACTTTAAAACGTTCAATTTCCATCGCTCGCTAACCGTGAACCGTGAACCCTATAATCATCGTGAACCTGAGTAGTTACAAGTTTTTTATATTTATGGTTGGGGAAGTTATTTCGTTCCCGTTTCTAACATGAATCAAGAGCAGACTTGACCCCTTATTCCTCTTATTCCTTTATTCAAGCGCTTCCCAGCGAAGATAGGCCGCTTTGATTTGATCTTCCACTTCAGTGAGATGTGCCTTGGTACTTGCGATCTCCTCTTTTCTCTTTTTGTAAAACATGGGATCAGACATGATCGCATACAGTTCCTTTTGCTCGGCTTCAAGGGTATCGATCTTAAGGGGCAGCTCCTTAAGCTCCCGCTCTTCCTTAAACCCGAGCTTGCGTGCCTCCATGTGCCTGGTTTTATGCCCGGGTTTATCGCAAGTCTTTTTTGCCGGTAAACGCTCCTGTTTGGGCTGCGGTCTTTGAATCAGCCAGTCATCGTAACCACCTGCATATTCGTTCACCTGGCCTTGACCTTCAAAGACCAGGGTGCTTGTGACCACATTGTTCAAAAAAGCACGGTCATGGCTTACAAGTAAAATGGTTCCCCTGTACTCAAAAAGAAGTTTCTCTAAAAGTTCCAGTGTTTCCACGTCAAGATCGTTGGTGGGTTCGTCCAGCACAAGAACATTGGCCGGCCTTGTAAAAAGCTTTGCCAGCAGAAGCCTGTTTTTTTCTCCACCGGAAAGGACATGCACCGGCGTACGACATCTCTCCGGTGAGAAGAGAAAATCCTGAAGATAACCTATCACATGGCGCTTTTGACCGTTAAAGATGATAAAATCATTCCCTTCACCGATATTTTCCTGGACGGTTTTGTCTATATCTAATTGCGCCCTGAGCTGGTCGAAATAGGCCACCTGAAGATTAGTGCCGTGGCGGACACGACCTTCGTGCGGAGAAATTTCGTTTAAAAGGATTTTTAACAGAGTTGTCTTGCCAACGCCGTTGGGGCCGATGATACCTACCTTGTCCCCGCGCATGATTACAGTGGCAAAATCTCGGATAACAGGGGTTGCGCCATACGCGAAACTGATATTCTTTGCTTCGATAACAAGCTTTCCGGTCCTTTCCGCTTCCTGAACCTGCATTCTCACATTACCGCTTTGCTTGCGGCGCGCGCTAAAATCTGCCCGCATCTTTTTCAGGGCTCTGACACGCCCTTCATTCCTGGTTCGGCGGGCCTTGATGCCCTGTCTGATCCATGTTTCCTCCTTTGAAAGTTTTTTGTCAAATACCCTGATTCGGCTTTCTTCGGCTTCAAAATCAGCATCTCTTCGTTCCAAATAGGTTTCATAATCACAGTTATAAGAAACAAGGCGGCCCCGATCCAGCTCCATGATCCGGTTGGCAATCTTTTTCAGAAAAGCACGGTCATGGGTGATAAATAGCAGGGTTGTTACGTTACGCAGAATAAATTCCTCCATCCATATGATAGAGTCGATGTCAAGATGGTTGGTCGGCTCGTCCAGCAGAAGAATGTCCGGTTGTTTGGCCATGGCACGGGTAAAAAGCGTGTGTCGTTTCATGCCCGCTGAAAGGTCAGCGAATTTTTTTTCAGGATTGAGCAGGGTTCTGGATAAAACACTTTCAACCTGCCTTAAAAGTTCCCATCCGTTGTCGGAGCTCAACCTGTTTTGCAGTTCATCCCGCCTTGTTACAAGTTCGGGGGTGTTTACAGTCTCAAGCTGTCTGCAGATCCTGTTGTGCTCGGCCAGCGCCCTGCCCTTTGTGCCAAGTCCCTCGGCAACCACATCAAAAATCGTGCCGTCGAATCCCCTGGGCACATCCTGCTCCAGCACAGCCAC
>JAUWNZ010000225.1 GCA_030612385.1 Pseudomonadota bacterium
AGCGGCTGTGGGAGCGCCGATGTTCTGCAGGCCCTCGGCGTTAACATCGATGCCGGCCAGGAGATAGTGGAGGAGTGCCTTCAACAGATCGGAATCGGTTTTCTCTTTGCGCCCAGACTCCATGATGCCATGAAGTATGCCATAGGCCCGAGGAGGGAGATCGGTATCAGGACAATATTTAACATGCTGGGACCTCTGACAAACCCCGCGGGGGCAACCTCCCAGTTGATAGGCGTTTATGACCCGAAACTGACCGAGATGTTTGCCGGTGTCTTGAAAAATCTTGGGACTAAGAGGGCATTTGTGGTTCACGGTCTGGATGGTCTTGATGAAGTTAGTGTTACAGAGGAGACAAGGGTTTCTGAATTGAATGACGGCATGATCACGACTTATAATATCACCCCTATGGAATTTCTGAACAAAACATACAGTACCCGGGAACTTGCCGGGGGGGATGCCGCAATCAACGCAAAGATTACGGAAGGTGTCCTGACGGGGAAAGAAGGGGCATGCAGGGATATAGTTCTTCTTAACTCCGCTCTCGCGATTGTGGCGGGAGGAAAAGCAGAAAGCATTAAAGAAGGGATTGATATCGCCGCGGATTGTATCGACAGCGGATCCGCCATGAGAAAATTGCAGGCGCTAATTGAATTGAGCAATAGCTGATGGTAAGCCGTTCACGGCTTGAAACTTGAAATTGGAAAGCTTTTACCGCAGAGAACGCAGAGAAACTATTCTTGTAAGCCAGGAACTAAGATCGTTAAATTGTCGAGTAGTTGAGTGATTCAAGGACATTCACCACTTAAACCGGACAAGCCGGAGTTCAAAGCTCAAAGGCGGGTGGGTGGCACGGACAAACAAGTTTGTCCATGTCACCCACCAGTTAATCCTACTTAACTGTTTTGTCGTCTCTGTGTTCTCTGCGCTCTCTGCGGTGAACGGATACGAAAATTTGGAGCGGAGTGAATGAGTATTCTGGATAGGATCGTAGAGGCCAAAAGGGAAGAGGTCGCTCATTTGAAGAGATCGAAGCCTCTTTCCAAGATGAAGAGGATCATCTGTGATATGCCGCCCCCACGCGATTTCAGAAAAGCCCTGAATACGTCGGTGAAATGTTCCATTATTGCCGAGATCAAGAGAAGCTCACCCTCTAAGAGAAGAATTAAAGAGGCATTCGATCCGCTGAAGATTGCGTCGATCTATCGGGAAAATGGGGCTGCCGCCATATCGGTTCTTACAGACAGCCGGTTCTTCGAGGGGAATGGGAAATATCTTTCAGCCATCAAAAGCATCGTTGATCTTCCCCTCTTAAGGAAAGATTTTATAATTGATTCCTGTCAGATTTACGAGACAAGAGTTCTCGGAGGGGATGCAGTTCTTCTTATTGTAAAATTGTTAAAAAATGAGCAATTAAGAAAATATATACACCTGTCGGAAGAACTTTGTCTTGACTGCCTTGTTGAGGTACATTCCAAGGAAGAGCTGGAAGTAGCCGTTACTGCCGGGGCCGGTATCATAGGGATCAACAACAGAAATCTCAAGACATTTTCAACGGATTTGAAGACCAGTTTAGATCTGGCCCCTTCTGTCCCGCAAGACAGAGTCGTCGTCAGTGAAAGTGGCATCAATACAAGGAAGGATATTGAAACTCTTATGGGAGCGGGCATTCATTCCTTCCTGATCGGTGAAGCGCTGATGAGGGAAGATGATATCGGTTTGAAGCTGAGGGGACTTTTAAGTAGTGCCTGAACGAAAAGGCTGTTCAGGCACAGTTTTGAGTTTTGGGTTTCGAGTTTTGGATTAAAAAAAGAAAGCAATCTCAGCGAGTTTGAATTTTCAAGACAAAAGTGAAAAACCATATTTCAGGGTTTTCGTTCAGGCACTACATAGTATAAGAGTTTCCATTTCATAGACGTTGAATTGGACGCAGATTAAAGCGGATTAATTTTACTTTTTTGACCCATCTGCGTTTATCTGCGTGCATCCGCGGCTAATTTAAGGAAAGACAGATAATGACGGAGATTAAGATCTGTGGAACGACAAACTTAGACGACGCAATGAATGCGGCCGGTTGTGGCGCGGATGCCCTCGGCTTCATCTTTTACCGGAAAACCCCGAGATACGTTGCGCCGGAAGTGGCGAAAGATATTATAAAGAAACTCCCCTCCCACATATCTAAGATAGGAGTCTTCGTTAATCATGAGGCTGAAGAGATAAAAGCGATTGTGGAATTTTGCGGTCTTGACCTTATCCAGCTTCATGGAGATGAATCGCCGCAGTACTGCAGGCAATTTGCGAGATCGAAGTTAATCAAAGCCTTGTCTCCACATTCAGAGAGTGATCTCGAAAAAATAGCGGATTACCCTGTAAGAACCATCCTGATCGATGCATCCCATCCGGCTCTTTACGGTGGAACAGGAAAAAAATCGGACTGGGGGCTTGCGGTCAAGGTAAAAAATACCCATGCCCTTATCCTCTCCGGCGGGCTGAACTTAGGCAATATACGGCAGGCGATAGAGATCGTTTCTCCGAATGCCGTGGATATAAATAGCGGCGTTGAACTCTCGCCGGGGAAGAAAGACCCCGAGAAGGTGAGAAAAATTATTGAGGTTGTAAGACAGACAGGCAGTTTAGGCTGTAGTCTAAAGGCTGTTAGTGTTTTTGCACATTGATCGAAACAGGGCGCTTAAGTAGGGGCAGGCCCCTGTGCCTGCCCGATTACAAATCGACACGCAATGCTGGGCAACCACAGGGGGTTGCCCCTACGAGTATCAAAATTTTTTATATTTTTGGGGTGTTTTATGGTTGGGGAAGTTATTTCGTTCCCGTTACTAAGGGATTTAAAATTGGAACAAATCGACTGAGGTGAGCGCAAACCATGCAACAGGTTTTACCCGACAAAAACGGGCACTTCGGGGTCTTCGGCGGGCGCTACGCCGCTGAGACGCTGATGCCTGCCCTTATTGAACTCGAAAATGCCTAC
>JAUWNZ010000181.1 GCA_030612385.1 Pseudomonadota bacterium
GTTTGATTTGTCTTAGATATATGGTTCTGGGGTATCAAATAGGAGTAAATGAGTCCCCTTCTAATTTGGAGACCTGGCCTCTGCCGGGCATCCAAACAAGTAGGCTAACTTGTCCAGAAATATTTATGGGATAATGGCAGAACTCCAGCTTAGGAACGAGAAAATAATTTAATCAACGTAACTACTCACATAGCCAGGCTGAAGCTGTTGTAGGCTGAAAGCTGAAGGGGCCGGAAGAGCGCGATTGCGGCGCTTTGGCAGAGAAACTGTTCGACTGAGCTCGCCGAAGACAGCAGATTTTTGTATCAAACATGGCTTCGAAATGCACCGTATCCCTGCTTTTCCTAACAGCCTTCAGTCTATCTACATGAGCAGTTACTCCTTCTCTTAATATTGAAAAAGTGAGACAAAGGCTTGGATAATATATATCTTGAAGGGCAAAAAATGGTGAGATATTTGTAATAGCTCAATAAATAGGGGCAAACTCCGGTATGCAAAAGTGATTGTGAATCTTAGCCATTCACGGCTTGAAATTGGAAATTAGAAATTTTGGAGAGATGAAACGAATTTACGAGTTGACAGGCTTCGGCGTGAGCTCAGTCGAGTTCTACAAAAGCATGAAGGCCGAGTTTCCAATTTCTATTTTCCAATTTCAATATTCAGTAAACGCTTACCGTGGATCGAGACCAACACTTTAAAAATGTAATCCCCAATTTATTGAGCTGATACATTATATGTGCTCTTACAGGTCCAGCGAAGGGGTGATTCCGGGTCTCCCCTGGTCAGTGGCTCTACTAAATGTTCTAAGGCTTCCAGGATGCCAGCCTGCTTCTCCGTAATCTTTTTACGTCCTCCCCCTGATTTCATGATACGACTTTTTTCTAATTTTTCTTCACTTTGTATCTCTTTTATGCTAAAAAGTACTAAACGAAACCCCTAGTTCAGGCACGGTTTTGAGTTTTGGGTTTCGAGTTTTGAGTTAAAAAAAGAAAGCAATCTCAGCAATCTCAGCAAGTTTGAATTTTCCAGACAAAATCGAAAAACCATATTTCAGGGTTTTCGTTCAGGCACAAGATAAATTGTTGAATGGGAAACGTGCGTCGCTTTATGAACAGCCGTGACGCCGCCTCCGCCGTATGTTCTATTATAAGATATAGCTTTGACTGAGCGCCATAAGTAAATCCGGCGCTCATCCAATGAGTATGCCATATTTTCAAACTCTTCTTTGATAGTTCTGGTATTCTCAGGTAATTCCAACATGCCGCCATGTATACCGGAACTACTGACAGACGTAAAGATTGTTTGTTTTTGACTCTTTAGTGTCTTTGTGGCCGGACTATTGCCCTGCGAAATCGTTATGCTATTACTAAATGTTGAAAAAGTGTTAAAAAATACCACCCTCAGCTTTAAAAGGAAGGGGATTGCCTCGCCAGGGCTTGACGCGGAGACCCTCCTTTCCTGCTATTTGAAAACCGATCGTCCGGGGCTCTATATGAATTTTGAAAGGTTGATTACCGATGAAGAACTGAAGTGGTTTTCGCGTTGGGTTGAAAGAAGGAAAGGGGGTGAACCGGTTGCCTATATCGTCGGCAGAAAGGAATTTTGGTCCCTTACTTTCGAGGTAACATCCGGGGTACTTGTGCCAAGACCGGAGACGGAATTTCTTGTCGAAGAGGTTCTTGGACTCTGTTCTGATACTAACGACCATAATATGAATGTTCTGGAGATCGGGACGGGAAGCGGTGCCATAAGCGTGGCCATCGCATCTGAGTTGGAGAAAGTTCGTATTGTCGCAACGGACATTGTTGAAGATGTTATCACACTGGCAAGAAAAAATGCCGAGAATAACGGCGTTACAGGCAGGATTGACTTTTTACGCGGAAATTTGTTTGAACCTGTTTCAGGAAAATTTGATATAATAATTGCTAATCCTCCTTACATATCTGAGGAGGAATTTGCTCAACTACCTCCGGAAGTCAGGGATTTTGAGCCGAGAGAGGCGCTGCTTGCCGGTTCGGAGGGAACGGAATTTCACCATGACCTTATAGCGGAGGGGAGTCGATATCTAAAGCATGGTGGTTGGCTTTTGATGGAGTTGGGCGCCGGGCAGAAAGACGCAATCGAAAGTATGTTAGGGAAAAATACTGCTTATGACAGCATAGGTTTCAGGACGGATTATGCCGGGATAGAGCGGATCGTAAGGGCAAGGAGAAGGTTGGTTGGATAAGATAATTATATGCGGCGGCAAGAAACTTGAGGGGGAGGTCTTCATAAGCGGTTCCAAGAATGCGGCGCTGCCTGTACTCGTATCTTCTCTTTTAACCACGGGGTGGAACACTTTCCATAATATTCCTGATCTTGTTGACATCAAAACGATCAAGAGGCTTTTGGAGAGTCTCGGAGCCGAAATCGAGGGGGGAGAAACCCTGAGGATTAATGCCGATAAACTCCGCAATTGCGAGGCTTCCTATGACCTGGTGAAGACGATGAGGGCATCTATTCTGGTTCTCGGTCCACTCGTGGCCCGGATGGGTATGGCGAGAGTTTCCCTTCCAGGGGGATGTGCGATTGGCGCCAGGCCGGTAAACGTCCACACAAAAGCGCTCGAAGCTCTTGGGGCGCGGATAAAACTTGAGGATGGTTATATCGAGGCAAAAGCGTCAAGGCTTAAAGGGACTACCATTTATCTGGATTTGCCCACAGTTACCGGCACGGAAAACATCATGATGGCCGCCTGCCTCGCAAAAGGAACTACTCTGCTTAAAAATACAGCAAAAGAGCCCGAGATCATGAATCTTGCTGATGTTCTGTGTGGCATGGGGGCGAAGATCAGTGGGGCCGGCACGGATACAATCAGAATAGATGGCGTGGACAGTCTGCATGCAGTAGAGGCCACCGTTATTCCTGACAGGATAGAGGCGGGAACATTCATGATAGCGGCAGGAATAACGGGGGGAGATATAAAGATTACGGGATGTGATCTTTGTTATCTCGATGCTATTGTAACTAAGCTCAGGAATACCGGAATGGATATCTCGATTGTAGATGGCGGCATCAGGGCTGTTGGAGAGGAGAAAGTAAAGAGTGTCGATATAAAGACCCTCCCCTATCCCGGGTTTCCCACCGACCTGCAGGCGCAGATGATGGCCTTCATGACGGTTGGAAACGGCCTCAGTGTTGTCACCGAGACGATTTTTGAGAACAGGTTCATGCATGTAAGTGAGTTGATGCGGATGGGGGCCGATATATCTGTTGCTGGAAACAGGGCTGTTGTGAAAGGCGTCCCGAGGCTTCGGGGGGCTCCGGTCATGGCTACCGATCTTCGAGCTTCCGCATCTCTGATACTTGCCGGTTTAGCGGCAGAGGGAGTGACGGAACTTTCCAGAGTATATCACATAGATAGAGGATATCAGAAAATCGAAGAGAAACTTTCATCTCTTGGAGCCGACATAAAAAGAGTGTAACTACTCACATAGTCAGGCTGAAGCTGGTTAGGCTGAAGGCTGAAGGAAAAACAACCCAACCCGGACAAGCCGGAAGAGCTAGAAGCTCAAAGCCTGTAGCCGTTTACGGCCTGAAATTGGAAATTAGAAATTCGGGAGAAAAGCATGAAGGCCAAATTTCCAATTTCTATTTT
>JAUWNZ010000170.1 GCA_030612385.1 Pseudomonadota bacterium
TATTTAAGAATCTATTGGAAAATAACATCTATACCCCACAATATTCGGCTACTTCATCGATGTATTGACGATTAACCAGCCCTTTTTTGAGGGCATCGGTCAATATCCTCTTAGGGATAATATCTTCTTTCATCGCCTTTATGGTGATAATCTGCATTGTCCCAAATATCTTCGGCAGGTCCAGGTTTTGGACACAGAAACTCTGACAGTTCCCACACCTGATGCATTTCAGCCCGCCATTACGAATAAAACGATCATAATCCGCCACCCTGGCCGCCACCACCAGCTCCGCCTGAAAAGAGATGCCCACCGGACATTTGTCCTGGGTGGCATAACAGGCGCGACACTCATAACAGTAAATGGCCTGGGGAACCCCATTCGCCAGAGGTTTCACAATATCCACACCAAGAGTTGCGGCAATGCCGAGCATGGCCACGCGATTCAGGTTCTTGGTAAGGGCTCGATCTTTTATGTTGGAGATAAACTGATATCGATGAATACCAGGCAATACTATCGGCTGGTCCAGATCATCCCGCTGATGCAATTTGTCTCTCTCTTGTTTAACTTCGTCTCCCATTTTGCTCCCTTAAAAATGGCATCCCTGTCGATGAACTTCTCATCGGGGCAACATCATAGCCATCAAGAACCCGGCAATAATTCCTCCCACTACTCCCTGAAGAATCTCCTTAGGGGTTTTCATATCCAGGGCAAAGGCTATTATCCCTCCGGAAAGGGCTCCGGCAAAGAGAAATGCTATTATTGTATGCATATTATTCCCTCGCTAATCCCGGCGCCGGATAAGGCTCCTCCTTCTTAACCGGGACCAGACTCTTAGGCGTCATCAGGGCTATTATTAGTGAAGCGATAATTCCTCCTATCAACCCCTGAATAATAAAGACGATATTGATCCCATACAAGGATAATGAGAGCACGGCTCCGGCAATCGCGCCCATAACAAGAAAGCCGGCCAACTGGAACCCCCAGTTTCTGACAATATCCTTCGTTAAAAAGAAACTCATAACCTTAATAATCACGATATTAAGAACAACTATTGCAACAACATATCCCCCTATGATCCAGAGATTTCTTACAAGTTCAGGATCGTCCGGGGAAAATATGGAAAGGTTCAAAAACTTCATGTAAATAGCGGCTATTGGAGCCATAATGGCCATTGCTCCAAAACTGTAAGCGCCCCGGATATAACCGGATTCCGCCCGCATCTGTCCTTCAACCATCATTCCTCCCCCTCCGAGGGGTGAAGACCCACAGGAGGTGGTGGCATTAATCATATAGGCAGACATAACTATAGCCAATTGATTCCAGTCGATCAGGTTAAATTTCGCCGGCCCAAACAGATAGAGCACCGGCACCAGGGCAGCGGTCAAAATCCGGCTGCAGGAAAGTGGCAGAATTGTCTGCATCTGAACAAAGATAGCCAACATCCCGGCAATTCCAAGAAAAGGAATAAGCGTAAGACTTTTCAGGACATTTCCTAACGCGTCGAACCCACCGGTAGCTGCCAGGGCCCCTGCGGCCATAAAACCTGCAGCCATGGCCGCCACCGGCAGCAGGATAATGCCTCCCATGAGATCTTGTATGGTAACCCTGCAGAGAATTATGGTCAGAATCGCGCCAACTACCAGCACAGTCTGAACCGGCATCTTGCCAAGAGGTTGAAAAATAGCGACGAGAAGGGCAACCACAAAGATTATCAATGACAGATAGCCCTTAAAGGGGGCCTCGATCTTTACCTCTTTTTTGTCTTCTTCTTTTTCCGGCGACAGGTCTTTCAAGGTGACATCTTCAGGGTAAAGCTTCATGGTTATCATCTTCAGAAAGAGGGCAACCAGGGCGGTTCCAAGGAAGAGAGAAAAGGCCTGCGGCGCTCTTAATATGCCATCGGCGGCAGTAGCAAAATGCGCTCCAAGAAATCCCTCTCCGATCTGCCCAACACCTCCGATAGGAGAAGGCCCACAGGAACCAAATGCATTCCTGCCAAATGCGCCGATCAGTACGATAAGCTGAGGCTTGGTCAGAATCTTCATTCCTCCTTCCATACCAAAGGCAAAGAGGAGAGGAAGCAGTGCGGCCGCAATAATCCTTCCACATGGGAGGGAAGCAATCACCGGAATCATGATGATAATTACAAGTGTGCCTGCCAGACCGATGGGGGTTTTTTGCAGCCAGTTAAGAATTACCTTCAGGGCATCGAAACCACCCGAAGCACTTAACGCCCCGGCTAAAAACAGGCCGGCGAGCAGGGCGGTTATGGGATGTAAGATAATGCCCCCTACCATCTCATTCGGAAGCAGGAAAACACCTTGCCAACCCTGTGAAAAGACTCTAAAGGCAGCGCCAACCACCAATATTATCAACGTGGTTAAAACGAGGACCGTCTGGACAGGCAGATTAATATACTTAAAAAGACTCAAAAGGATGAGCGCCACAAAGATTATTAAGGTAAGGTAACCTAAGACTTCCATTTTATCTCCCGATAGTTTCTCGCAGGTCCTTACAACTCCCGCAAATACCCTTCTTATTTTGAAAAGGGTCGGCCACCTTTCTCGCTCTAAAAAAGAGAGAGGGTTTTATCAAATAACCGTTTCCTGTCTTAAGCATACCGATACTCTCTCCCAATCGAAGATGACCAAGACAAATAGCGCAGGGCGAGGCGTGGGCAATGATCAATTCATCATTAGGAAGACGAACCTTTACCTCAGCCCCTCCTATACCACCCATAGGAAAAGAAGATTCCACAAATCCCTCAATAATTCCTGATATTTTCTTCCTTGATTGATATATTGCAGATGAAAGAAAGAAAAGAATCAGAAAGAGCAGAGTCAAATTCGCTGTCAGTTCGTAATCCATAACTTTCCCTTATGCCACTTTCTCTAAGGGTTTCTCAAGATAACTTCTCAAGATAACCTGAACTCGGTTACTTCCTGTATCCGCCACCAGAAGATCTCCCTGTCTATTAACGCAAACCCCTATGGGGTTGTTAAAAGAATGCCCATTCCCCTGAGCCAGGACTCTCAGGAAATTACCATCCAGATCAAAGATCTGAATCCGATGATTCAAGGTATCTGAGACATAGATACATTTTCGTGTGTTATCGATGGCCATTCCCGAGGGGGAATTGAATTTCCCGGGTTCTTTTTTAGTAGAGCTCCCACCAAACTTTTTGAGAAACTCACCCTTAAGGGAAAATACTTTAATATAGTTATGCTTGCTATCCGCCACATAGATTAAATTATCTTTACTCACCGCCACGGCGGTTGGAAGCCTGAATCGATCATCTCGGTCCCCCAGATCACCAATTGTCTGAATAATTTGCCCGTCTTTGCTGAAAACCTGTATCATGTGGTTTCTGGTATCCGCCACGTAGATTTTCCCTTCATATAGATCAATTCCCTGTGGTGAATGTAATAAACCGGGGATACCTCCCAGGCCGGAAATCTCTCTCTTGAATTCACCTTGAAGTGAGAAAACCTGTATTCTGCCGTTATTACTATCTACTACGTAAACCTCTTCGCTATCGACAGCAATACCCTGAGGAAAATTGAATTCTCCGGGATGAGAGCCTATCCTGCCGAACTCTCCCAATACCCTTCCTGCTTTATCAAATATCTTTACCTTGTAAGAACCTGTTTCACTAACGGCAGTCACATATATGTTACCCTGACCACTGACAGCCACATATTGCGGATTGTTGACCTTGACAACCGGATTTTCAGCAGCATATGCCACTGGAATCTTTCTCAACAAACCCCAGGGACAGGCAATAAAAAAGGAGGCTCCCATGAAGACTGCTCTCTTCAAAAAGACCCTCCTGCTAAATCCTGAA
>JAUWNZ010000051.1 GCA_030612385.1 Pseudomonadota bacterium
CGTCATAATCCTTCATAATCACGAAATACTGCCTGCATGGCTGAAGACAGGCGGGTCCATCATACTGGCCATGATGATCGGATGGTATTACCTGAAAATCAAGTTTCTGAATAAGGTGAGAAGGAAAACAGATATGGAAGAAAATAAAATAAGCATAACCGTTCGAGGTATGACCTGCATGCACTGTGCAGGCACGGTAAAAAAGGCTGTCGAATCGGTCGCCGGGACATCGGATGTAGTGGTTGACCTGGATGGGAAGAAAGTGGAATTCGAAACAAAGGAAAGAGATAATATTGAAAAAATAAAAGAGGCAATTGAACGCGCAGGTTACAGCGTTTAACTCTGTCCGGGGACATGACCCCCGGCAAAAACAGTTATAAGGAGATATGTTCATTATGAAGGAAATATTAATCATGCTTGCGGTTGTTGCAGTCTGGTATGTTCTCCAGGCCTATATCCTGCCCAGGATGGGAATATCCACGTGAATGAAACAATCCTGCCGGTTGGCGGATAAAAAGAGTGACGCAGGCAAACTTGATGGCAAGGATGTCAGGTGAATTTTTGCAGAGGGTAGAGTTGGCATATTATGTCTTACAATCATCCAGAAATGGAGGCGGAAAGCAGAACCGCTGAGGCAATGATTGAGATCTTCTGCCATGGACAACATGGCAGCAAAGAAGGGCTCTGTCCCGAGTGCCGGGAGCTTCTGGACTACGTTGTGCAACGCCTTGAAAAATGCCCCTTTCAGGAGAACAAGCCAAAATGCGCCAAATGTCCTGTACATTGCTACAAACCGGACATGAGGGGAAAAATCAAAGCAGTAATGAAATATGCCGGACCACGCATGCTTTACCGGCATCCCGTCTTGTCGAGCGCGCATTACCTGACAGGGAAATAACTTATGCGCGGTCTTCGGAAATCGCTAAACAGGTACGGTGTCCACCGATTTCCCGTAAGCAGATATCTACACCTGAAAAATTGACAATGAATTTACGATATTAATTCCATACATGCAATCTATATGGATGAAGGAAGAGTGGCTTGGTGTGGCAAATACCTGAACCTAAATGGGACATAAAAACCCGTCAATTATTGCTTTGAAGCAATAATTGAGAGTAACTTAACATTTTATCTTTAGTGCATTGGGGAGAACTGCAAAAGTAAACGCTTCAGCGTCCCAACCTTCATTCCCGTCAATTTGCAGTACCAGCGGTCGTTCCAGCCTTACAGTTACTTGTTGACCGGTGCGGTATTGGCCGATCTGATTGCCAATAGTGAATGCGCTCACCGCTCCTATAATAGCCTTAAACAGCCCCGAAGTAATACACAATATATGTAATTGCCGGTCGTCGAATCGAGCTTTTGGCACAACATTCATTCCGAAACCATAGTATGGCTGCTTAACTACCATAATGCTCAACAGATTCTTCACCTCGAACATTGCATCATCTACAGTAATCTTTGCAATGGTTCGCGTATATTTTTTAAAATACGAGTTAAAGACGGCTCTGAAATATGTCTTGAAACCAGTGGCACCTTGGGCGAGGTATTGGTTGCGGAGTCGAATGATCGCGCCTTCGATTCCTACCGATACCATAAACGCTCGCCTTTTCTCATTGCAGTTGACCAGGTCATATTCATGTATCTTGCCGTCTCTTATGCGCATCGCAATATCAGTCAGGCTCCCTTTGTATTTGAGGGCATGCCGCATGGCGTTACCGGTACCCAACGGAAGATAAGCGATTGGTGTCTGGGCTGTATCGATTGAATTGATGATGTCGGAAAAGGTTCCGTCTCCCCCGGCGGTGACGAGTACATCGCAACGGGTGGCAAGCTCCCGGGCACATTGGCCAAAGGCGTCTGCTGTGATGGCATCCAGACCATGTATTTCCGCATCTAAAATTTCCGCTGCATTCGCTAATGCGGCGCGTTTTTGATCGACGGTCATTGTGCCGGATACAGGATTGATAATAATTGAGTAGCGCATTTCGCTTATCAAGAAAAGTCTGAGGTTCCTCTTGTTCGGCCTTGCCGTTTAATATTATTTTTTACGGTGTATCTCATCATGACATACCGTACATACGGTTATAAGATTGCTTTCTGTGTTTTCACCACCTTTTGCATGATGTTTTTTGTGATGTAGCTCCAAATGTCGGGGATCAGATCTATTCCATTCTTCGTGAGACCATTTGCAAACGGTACATCTATAATCGTCCCGCCGAAGAACTTCTCTTTTAACTGGATCAGGAATGTGCCGGTCATGCTCAGGACTTTGCCGATCTGCTTCCAGTAGATAGACCCCTACTTCAAGATCTGGACGACCTGTATTCTGTGTAACAACCGGCCAACCATATTCCGTTCGTAACTCTCTTACTCGCCTTGCCCATTCAGACCGATCTTTTGCTAAATATTTCAATTCCTCCCCAGTGACTTTTTGCCCGACATTATTTCTTAAATATTTTAAGATCTTGTCACGAACAGCAATGTTTTCTCTTCTTATTTCGTTTGCCATATGCCAACGATGGGCAGCATCTCTATCCTGCTCGACTGAAAGCAAAATATAATCAGAAGGCCCCATGGTTGTTACGTCAATATTGGGAAACGGGAATTCATTTTCTTCCGCCATTTGTTTGGCTGTAAGCCCGCTCGCAATTGACCATCCAAACTGTACTTTTAGTTCACGAACCCTACGGGCATATTCTTGGATACCTGAAACGACAAGTAGTTCATCACCGCTTATTATGACGGCGGGATATTTTTTAAAATAATGGAGGATTCTATCCCGAGCACTTCTTGCAACAGTGGATGGGATCAAAGATTTCCCCAAATCTCTTAAATGGGTAGAGCAAGGGACAAGAGAAAGGACTTTATTTCGTAAATTGTCGGATTTTAATTCCTGTTCAAAGTTGGTTAATAACTCCTGTAGCTGTTTTCTGATTTCTTCAGATTTCATGTGTTTTTTTCTCTTCTTAACCTTCGAGAAACGAAAAGAGTTTGTTTTTCAGTTTATACGTGTCATTAACTTCGCAGGTCCATACAACCAATACATCCCAACCTAATTCTTTGAGATTACTTACAGACATCTCGTCTCTTTTCATATTCTTGTCCAGCTTCTCACGCCAAAAATTTATATTGGTTGTCGGTCGTTTAGCCCGTGGGCAATCTGTATGACCATGCCAAAAACAGCCATGAACAAAAATAATTTTTTTGTACTTCGGTAATGTTATGTCAGGCTTACCAGGCAAGTCATCTCTATGAAGCCTAAATCTGTACCCCATATTGTGGAGCAAAGAACGCACTACTAATTCAGGTTTGGTGTTTTTGCCGCTTATGCGCGACATAATTTGACTTCGTTTTTCTCGCGAGAAGACGTCCATTGTTCATATCTTTGATTAAGTAGTAACCTGACGACATCCGCCACTCTGGCAGCGAGGAGAGGTGGCACCGCATTGCCGATTTGTTTTGCAATCTCTATTTTTGAACCTAAAAATTTGAAACTATCAGGAAAACTTTGGAATCGTGCGGCTTCTCTGTGAGTGATTGGGCGATGTTGCTCAGGATGTAAATAGCGACCCTTTTCCGGCTTAAAAAACTCTGTGCGTATTGTCACTGAAGGTTTATCCCACCAAAGCCGACCAAACAAATCAGTGCCACCTGATTTCTTTCTAATCCAACATTTTGGTGTTAACTCAGGAGCAATTCGCTGCAAATCAAAACGGTTCATTCCTTCTCTCGGAATTGCACTATACCTTTTTCGACTTAGTTCAGAGGGATTCCTTCCAAAGTGTAAATCTAAGGGCGGCTTCATATTTCTAATTTCAGTTCCTTCAGGTTGTGGCAAATCGCCAATAGCATCTCTTACGGTTTTCCAAATTGGAGGGGTTGAAAGGTATTTCTCCCTATTGAAAGGGAGAGTTAGCTGTTTCCTATTGCCATTAGGGTTAAAATGTGTTTTTCGCGGAGGAAACAAAGTGGATGGGTCTGCGAATTTACATCCGATAATAAAAGCTCTAGTCCTCGTTTGGGGAACACCATAGTCTGCAGCAATTAATTTATCTTGCCAAACTTTGAACCCAAGAGATTCAGCTGCTCCAACTATTTCTCCATGCTCAAAGGTACCCAGTAATTGTGGAACATTCTCCATGACAAAAATTGATGCGCCGGATCTCTCGACTACTTCTAAGTAAGGACGCCATAATTCTTTACGAGGGTCATTTTCACGATTCTTGTTTAAAAGGCTGAAGCCTTGGCACGGTGGCCCACCTATGACAACATCAACTTCGGGTATTTCAATTTTGCCTTGTTTTAGTATCTCGACAATGTCACCGGCAACACTATGTGGGCCAAAATTTTCATTATATGTATCAACACAAAATTGATTAAAGTCGTTGGCCCATACAGCTTGGAAGGGTTGCCCGAAAACCTCTGAGAACCCAAGAGACATACCGCCGGCTCCAGAAAATAAGTCTATGAGACGATAACGTCTTGGGTCTTGTAGCAACTTTCCGGAACAGCGAGAAACATAAGTCGCTTCGTCTTCTTTTAAAAGGAATGATTTGTCTATATTTATTGTATTTTCATAGTGATACATGATCTTTGCGCCTTATCAGTGAGAATCTTGCCATAGTGATTTGTGATTCTACCATTTTTGTATTATGGGGACATAACACCTAATTCAGCCTTTTTGTTTTTTCTTAGGTCCGGGTTTTTGCTTCTGTAACAAACGACCTGTCAGCTTTTCAAGCTTATTCACAAAATCGAAATCACCTGCGGGACGCCCTGTCCTCGTCGATTTTCTCACATTGTCTATGTCATCACTTCCTGCAATCCGTTCATCCAAATATTCTCGCCAATCTTTTACCAGGCCATATAAATCCCTGCCTTGCACCAGAATATCTTCCTTACTATCACCGACGTGATATGAGGCACTAGACCACTTATACTCCCATGCATGTTTGGCTATACCCACAACAACCGGATTATTCTCGACATAACGCACGGCAGCCAGCAAATGACGCTCATCAAGTACACAGGAACCAAATCGCCCCTGGAATAAATATCCCCGAACATTGTCACTGAAATTTTTCATACGGGTGTATCGTTTATGGGCTTCACCAAATCCCTTGGCAAACGAGGTTTCAGCGTGGGGTACCGCAATGAAATGTACATGATTGGTCATAAGGCACCAGGCAAGAATATCCGCCTCAAATCTCTGGGTTTCTTCTTTTATGAACTGCAAATACTGATTCCGGTCGTGGTCGCTATGAAAGATGTCCATAGATCGAACACCACGCTGGGTAATATGATGCGGACAATCTACAGCAACAATTCTTGATATTCTAGGCATGTAAGATATCTAAAACATTCCTGTGAAGCGGTCAAGAAAATTATGTGTTATGTCCCCTTAATTCCCCTGCTTTAGCTTTCGCCAGTAGGCGCCGGAATCGGCGCTATCGGTTAATACACCGCAAATATCCACTACCGAGTAATACCATTCATCTTCGTGCCAAATTCGGCGGATTTTTTTACTCTGGAAAACGACTATCTTGATGGGTTGTTTATTTTGATTTTCTTCCATTATAATTTCCCGTCAAATGCTTTTTGCAGGATTGATTTTTTGAGTTCTCCTAAATCAGCCAGTTTTTGTTGGTATGTGGCTTCGAGTTTTTTATTTCATCTGAAAGATTGTTTAATTTATCTACGATTCCCGCGTTGTGTTATGTGATGCGGATATCCGGAAACGACGATTCTTGCTATGCGTGCCATAAATGTATTCAGTCATTACTGACACCAATTGTCAATAATTTGGTATTGTGTCCCCGGAATTTACCCGGAATTTAACCGGGAATTTAACCGGAATTTAGTGCCGGAATTTAGGGGTATTGTGTCCCCGGAATTTAGGAATTTAACCAATTTAGTATTGTGTCCTCGGAATTTGTCCCCGGAATTTGCCCCGGAATTTGCCCCGGAATTTTTGTACCCGGAATTTAACCGGAATTTAAATTAAGTAAGGTGTCCCCCGAAATTCCCGGTCCATCTCAAGCGCCTGGTTCGGCGCAACAGTTCATTTCTTTTTAAATTGCGATTTAAGTTTTTGATATTTCCTTGGCATATTCTCATTACGCACACTTCTGGGTAGTAGCCGCTTGGGATTCCACCATAGTTTGTTATTGAAAAGACCTATTTTGCCATTATGATACTTTGTATGATGCTCCTTACAAATCCAAATCACATCGTTGGGCCTTGAATAATCTTCATGATGCGCAATCACATCATGTTTGCCACAAAGGTCACATGGCTGCTTTTGTATTATGCCTTTTTTCAATAAATCATTGGTCTTGCGCCGCGTCTTTTTTCTGAGTACAGACAACGGGTCTTTAAATTCTTTATATTTTCGCAACTTCCACTTCGATAAAAATGCTGGGACATCACCAATACTCTCGGATTCCATTTTTGTGGCACATTTTTTTGAGCAATAATGTTCACTTTTATGATGCAACAGATTTCCACAGGCAATGCATTTTACTGGTTTTCCGTCCCGCACGGGAGGATTAAATTTTGACTTCATATCTCCTTATTTTATTATCGCCGAACGTAGAAATCAGCCGCGCAGGTCACTGCGTCGGCTGGATTTGTTTGTTAGCTTGCCTTTCAGTCTTAAGAACCTTCTGGAAAAACTGCTCGAAGTTCTCCAATTTTGTGGCTTTAATTACTATGCCGAGATTGTTGGGTATAGACGAAATAGCCACAGGAACGTTTTGGGTTGGAATGGTAACAATTTTAATCTCACCACTTACCGTATACTGAGGTCCGGCATAGAGAATGCCAAGCAGCTTTAATCGTCCAGGGCCAATTGTCATGCCTCCTGATTTCGTAGCATAACCGACCTGATTATAAAGAAACACCGGTGATCCGCTTGAACCGGGAAAGCAGGCAGCATCAATCAAGAATTCTGACTTTCCTTTCCAATCAAGATTTGGGTGTGTTGCGGTAATGCCACGCCTGAAGATAGGCATATTATTGACTTGATCCCATATCCCATTTGGATATCCAACCATTGTGATTTCTTCCATCAAAACCATATCGTCATATTCCGCTTTGGATGGGATCAACGACTTATCGAGTGAGATATAAAAAAGCTGTTTAGATTCTTTCTTTGCCGCTTCTATTATAGGCGCAATTGGCATTGCGCATAGATCAATATCCTTATCCGGGTGAGGTATCCACATTTGCTCGAAATTATCAAACAAGAATGCGTGATGCGTTTGTTGAAGTGGGTTGCCACTGACGTCACCAAGGGTCATTAGAAACTGGCCCTTTTGTGCTCCAGCAACAACGTGCTTATTGGTCACGATTGCTGGTACATGAATTCCTTCGTTTTCGGCAAACCGATAGAAAAATCCCGTTCCGGTGCCCGTCAGACCATTTGCAAGCTGGCATTCTATTCGGACTGTACTGTGGGCAAGTTGTTCGGACGGCGACAATTTTGAGACCATATTTATGCCCCCTTTATAAAGCTAATGCGGCAGTTGAGCAGTGCCCGAAGGGCATCTGTCTCGAACTCCTGGTTCTCCCCGCAGCGGAGCGGAGGGGAAATCAGGAGTTCCTGCTCAACTGCCGCATTCCCCCCGGAGCGAAGCGGAGGGGGGAACGCTGAATTAAGCCGCCTAAATTCCAGGGACACAATACTAAATTATTTATGTCTCCCTGTTTTTCCACGGCCCTTTCGGTCCGGTCTTTTTCTTCCGAAGTTGTTTTCCTAACAACACCTCAAGCTTATCAATGAGCAAATCACTGCCAAGAGGCCTGCCTGTTCGTTCATGCTGACGAAGTTCCTGATACTCCTTCTCCTGAAGCTCGTC
>JAUWNZ010000308.1 GCA_030612385.1 Pseudomonadota bacterium
TTCCGTATTGCGCTTTTTCGGAATTGGTCTTCCTGCTTTTCAACTGGCAGGGGGGTTTATCTTTTTTCTTTACGCATTGCAGATGCTCCGTTTGATTCCAGGCGGAATGAAGACCACCGTCGAAGAGGAAGAGGAGGGTGTAACAAAGGAGAATGTGGCTCTCGTGCCCCTGGCAACTCCTTTAATAGCAGGGCCCGGCGCCATCACCGCTGTGCTGGTATGGCGGCAAAGCCCGGACAATCATCTGGGCACGGTCTTTCTGTTAATGGCTATTATAATCGCCTGTCTTATAGTTTACTGTATCTTTTACTTCGGTGAGAGGATTCGTCGGGCCATGGGTGTGGGCGGTATTCGAGTAACTACCCGGCTCATGGGCCTACTCCTTGCGGTAATTGCCGCGCAATTTATGGTCAGCGGATTTCAACAGATCCGGTAAGGGTTTATATTACAATGATCGACTCTCTAAAAATCACACAAATTGTTTTACCGCTGGCCTTCCTCGCAAGCGGATTCCTGGTCGGGCTGATCTCTGAAAAAGTTGTCCTCAAAAATCTTAAAAAGATGGCTGAGAGGACGAAATGGGAAGGCGTGGGAATATTCATAACAGAGCTGCGCGGCAAGACCTTGCTCTGGTTTATCATTGCGGGTATTTATGGCGCAATGCTCAATACACCGATAAGTTCAGACATTATCAATATTATTAAGAAGATTCTGCTGGTAATTGTCCTGGTTTCTGTGACGATGGTACTGGCAAAAATTGCAGTCGGTTTTGTTAATTCTTATGTCAAAAGAGTAAAAGGCGTTTCATCTTTAACCTCGATATTCGCAAATGTGACAAATGTTCTTGTTTTTGCCGTAGGCGTCCTGATCATACTCCAGGCCCTCGGAATTTCTATCACGCCGCTGCTTACCGCTTTTGGGGTTGGAGGCCTTGCCGTTGCCCTGGCTCTTCAAGACACTCTCTCCAATCTTTTTTCCGGGTTTCACATCATAGCCTCAAAACAGGTGGAGCGTGGCGACTATATCAAACTTGACTCGGGTGAAGCAGGTTATGTTATTGATATAGCATGGCGAAATACAACCATAAGGGCACTTTCCAATAATATGGTGGTTGTGCCCAATTCCAAGCTGGCCTCCGCCATCATAACAAACTATTGTCAGCCCGAAAAAGAGATGGCAGTGTATACAGAGGTTGGTGTCAGTTACGACAGCGATCTTGAAAATGTGGAAAAGATTACTATTGAAACGGCGAGAGAGGTAATGAGCAAAGTTCAGGGGGGGATTTCCGGATTTGAACCTTTACTCCGCTATCATACCTTTGGAGATTCCAGTATTAATTTTACTGTGATACTCCGTATAAGTGAGTTTATTAACCAGTATCTTGTCAAACATGAATTCATAAAAAAACTGCATGAACGCTATAAAAAAGAAGGTATCAACATTCCGTTCCCCATTAGAACGGTATATATGAAGGAAGAGAAAGAGGAGAAGGCGATATCCGCTATCGAATCGAAGGGGATTCCCTGACCCTGAATGAGGTTTGGTGAAACGGCACATGAAGATATGGAAAAAGGGGTGAGAGATGGCAAACAGGATAGAGATCGGTTTTAAAAAAAGCATCAGGGATGTTCCCGGTGAGAAGATAAAAAAGAGGATTGCCGATCATCTTCAACTGAAGGTCAAAGAGGTTAAGACAATCAATGTCTATACCATAGATGGCGACCTTGCTGAAGATGAGCTTCAGAGAATT
>JAUWNZ010000070.1 GCA_030612385.1 Pseudomonadota bacterium
TTTCAGGTTTAATGTCTGAGGAGTGAGCAGGTAAAAGCTTATCAGCTTGTCACTCGTTTAATCTCTCTCAAATTTCTACTTTCCAATTTCAAGTTTCAAGCCGTGAACGGCTACGTTTTTTTACCTCATGCTCACTCTGTACACCTGTTTGAAATCTGTGGCGCCGTTGATGGCCTTCAATAATCCATCCTGAAGGAGGGTAACCATCCCCCCGGAAATAGCAGCGTTACGTACTGCTTCAACCATCTCATGTTTTTGAATCAGACTTTTGATCTCATCTGTGGCAATCAGCAGTTCATGGATAGCCATCCTCCCCCTGTAGCCGGTGTTACTACATTCACTGCAGCCTTTTGGGCGGTATAACCTGAAACCATCGTTATATGAAATGTTAAGTTTTGAGAATGACTCTTCCCCATAGCCACGCGCCAGTTGATCGTATTCATCCTTCGAAGGGTGATACTCCTCCTTGCAGTTACCGCAAAGTGTCTTTAACAGCCTTTGGGCAAGCACGCAAAGGAGTGAATCGGCAAAGTTCAAAGGGTCTATCCCCATGTCAAGAAGTCTGACTATGGTCTCAGGTGCGCTATTGGTGTGAAGGGTGGAAAAAACAAGATGTCCGGTAAGTGATGCCTCAACACCGATTTTGGCGGTTTCAAAATCCCTCATCTCTCCAACCATAATTACATCGGGATCGGCCCTGAGAAAGGAACGCATGGCGTTGCTGAAGTCAAAGCCGATCTTGGGGTTGATCTGTACCTGGCGGAGGCCATACTGTGTGATCTCAACGGGATCTTCCGCCGTCCATATCTTCTTTTCCGGTGTGTTTATGTGATGCAGCGCGGCATGGAGGGTGGTGGTTTTACCCGAACCGGTAGGTCCGACAACAAGAACCATCCCATACGGTTTTCGTATTGTTTCCAAAAAGTTCCCATGGTTATGGGGGGACATATTCATCTTTTCAAGAGGCATGGTTTCGCCCTTGGAAAGAAGTCGCATTACCACATCTTCCTGCCCACCCTGCGTGGGCATGGATGCTACGCGCAGTTCAATTTCTCCTCCTCCCTTCCGCCTGAACTTTATCTTACCGTCCTGCGGGAGTCTTCGCTCCGTTATATCAAGGTTGGACATTATCTTGATCCTCGATATGATTGCCGACCTGTAACTGTATGGCATCCTTTGATAAGGCATACAGTCGCCATCAACCCTGAATCTTACTTCAACATTTTTCTTTTCCTCATTGGGTTCGATGTGGATATCAGAGGCATTCCGCAGGTATGCATCGTTGATAATCCTGTTAACAAGCTGCATTATCACACTGTCCGATTCCGTGACTACTATCTCACCCTCTTCATCCGGGGTTTCATCCTCATCTTCGAGCATTCCAAGGATATCACCTATGGAGGTATCGCTCTTTTGAGACTGAAAGAAGTGATCGATAAACTTCAGTATATCTTCCTTTATGGCTACATTGTATTCAACCAAATTTGTTTTAAGGAGATTTTCGATCGTATCCCTCTTCAGGATATTGTTAGGGTCATCCACAAGCACCTTGATCTTTCCTTCTGTTTTCTCAAGAGGAACCCATAACTCGCGGTGAAGATATTCTTTTCTAAGGTTTTTCAACAGGTCTTCCGGTATAGGATATCCATCGCTGAATGGTATAAATTTGCAGTGGTAAAAATCCTCCAGAGATTTGCCTATCTCCTTTTTTGAGACCCTGTATTTTGATAAAAGCAGATTCTCTGTGGTTACTTTGCTCTTTCTCGCTTCAACCCAGGCGCTTTCCAGATCTTCCTCTTTAATTAAACCTTGCTCTACAAGATAATCAAATCTTGTTTTTCTCTTTCCTGCTATTTTCTGCTGGTTATAAAAGGCAATCCCCAGGACATCAGCAACATCCTCGAGATGGTCTTGACTATCAACGGTGAACCCCGCCTCGTCATTGGTATTAAGGAGCTGTATTACACCCATCAGGCTATTTTCATGTAAAATGGGCGCAGCGAGAACCTGTGTGGTTCTGATACCCGATTTTTGGTCCCAACTGGAATCAAAGATAAGCTTTGGCTCTATACTTCTCAACTCTTCACTGTCATAGGCATCAGCTATATTCACCATTCTTTTGTTGTTGGCTACATAACCTGCGATACTTTCACTGTTTATCGGCAGTCTTATTTCTTTTAGTTTTGATCCCGCCATGTACAACGAATAAATTTCGTTTTTTATGTGGTCTGTCACATAGATGGTAAGTGAATGGGCATTAAAAAGACGCAAAATGTCATCTTTAAAGTCTACAATTATCTGTTTTATATCTTCAGCGGAGTGGATACGATTGGTGACTTCCTGGACGTTTTTGTGAAAACGGAGTTTCTCAAGCAGCTCCGATACCTGCGTCCCTTCCGTTTTGTTATGTTGTCTTGTTCCTGGTAGAGAAATGTTCATTTGTATTTATCCAATTGTTTGAGCTCCAAGAGCGAGTTTTGGATTTGCTGATGGAGCGAGATTTGGAACTGTCGAGAAAATGTTTTGAGCGCCGAAGAATTATATTTTTCAAAGCTCTCTGAAGGTACCCGAAAAACACGATTGTCACACTTTGGTGGAGAAACGGTTCGACTGAGCTCGCCGAAGACAGCGGATTTTTGCATCAAACATGGCTTCAAAGTGTGCAGTATTCCAGCTTTTCCTGTCAGTCTTCAGTCTTCAGTCTACCCACCTGAGCAGTTATAAAGGCTGAGACTTTCTATATCAGACAGAAGACAGTTGTCAACCAATGTTTGGTTTCAGATTGACAACTGCAAGGATCTGTCAGGAAATATTTGAGGTAACGTATCAGCTCAATAAATAAGGGGATTACATTTTTAAAGTGTTGGTCTCGAACCACGATAAGCGTTCACCGAACATTGAAATTAGAAATTAGAAATTGCAAATTCAGCCTTCATGCTTTTGTACTGCTCGGCTGAGCTCACGCTGAAGTCTGTCAACTCGTAAATTCGTTTCATCTCTCCCAAATTTCTACTTTCCAATTTCAAGTTTCAAGCCGTGAATGGCTAAGATTCACAATCACTCTTACATATTGGGGGTTGCCCCTATTTATTGAGCTGATACGAGGTAACTATAACTATTCAGGTAGTCTTACTTCCGGAGGTTATATTTTGTCATCTTGAGATGAAGTCCCCTTCTGCTTAGACCGAGCCGCATTGCTGCCTTTGTTACGTTCCCGTTACATTCTTCGAGGCTCTTGATGATAATCTGTCTTTCTATCTCTCCTGTCTTGTTTTTAATTATTTCTTTAAAAGATTTTTTCTGACCTTCAAGTCTGGGAGTTGAGATCGCTCCACCCCGGGCTTTCAATTCCGGTGGTATATCTTCAAGTGTAACGGTATCTCCTGTGGCCATCAGTACAAGTCTTTCGATAAGATTTTCCAGCTCCCTGATATTTCCAGGCCAGATGTAATCAAGAAACAGATTTCTTATCTGTGAATCAATCTTGATACCTCTATTAAGTTTCTTATTGAATTTATCGACAAAATAATCTGTCAATGGCTCGATGTCCTCTTTTCTTTCTCTGAGAGGAGAAACATGAATGGGTACGACGTTGAGCCTGTAATAGAGATCATCCCTGAATCTTCTTTCCTTTACCTCTTGGAGGAGATCTCTGTTGGTGGCGGTAATCAATCTTACGTCTACCTTTATTGTTCGGAGACCTCCCACCCTTTCAAACTCCTGGTCCTGGATAACCCTGAGAAGTTTTGCCTGCATCTCTATTGGGATATCGCCCACCTCATCAAGAAAGAGTGTTCCCTTATGTGCCAGTTCAAATCTCCCGGGCTTCCTGGAGACTGCTCCGGTGAAGGCCCCCCGTTCATAGCCAAAGAGTTCGCTCTCTATCAGGTTTTCTGAAATGGCGGCACAGTTGATTTTGATAAACGGTGAGTTTCTGCGGGGACTGTTCCTGTGGATTGCGCTGGCAATAAGTTCCTTGCCTGTGCCTGTCTCTCCCGTAATAAGTATTGTTGTGGCAGTGGGGGCTACTCTGGAAATCGTATCAAATATCTTATCCATGCTGGCGCTGCAACTTATGATGTCATATCGGTCTGTTTCGTCGGGACTCAAGATTACTTCATCATCATTCAATATCCTCGTCCTGAATGCCTTATTGACGATGTTTTTCAGATCATCCTGCTCAAAGGGCTTGGTGATATAGTCAAATGCCCCCTTTTTCAGGGCATCCACTGCCGTGTCTATAGTTCCATGAGCGGTAATGATAATGACCGGCGTGGAGGGATAAATTCCGGCCACCTTTTCCAGAAGACCCATGCCGTCGAGCCGCGGCATCTTAAGATCTGTTACAATTACAGCAATATTGCTGTTTTTAAGTATATCAAGGGCTTCAAGACCATCAGAGGCCGTGGCAACCTCATAGCCCTCTTTCCCCAACATGGCCTTCAAGACCAGCCGCATATTTAATTCATCATCAACTACTAAAATTCTTTTCATAATTTATTTCAGGCAACCATTAAGGCACAAAGGTCAGTTCAATTGATGGGCGGGTGGCATGGACAAACTTGTTTGTCCGTGCGTAACCACTCAGGCTGTGAGTACCCCGCAGGAAATGCCATTTCTCATTCCCACGGCTTCCGCATGGGAACGAGAAAAAGTGTACAGTATGCCAGCTTTTTCCTAACAGCCTTCAGCCTTCAGCCTATCCCACCTGAGTAGTTACCCCGATTCTTATATAAAATGTTGTTCCCCGTCCCGGGTATGATTTTACCTCAATGCTGCCCCCATGTCTTTTGATAATCTTCCGGCAGATCGAGAGTCCAAGACCAATCCCCTTCTCCCTGGTCGTGTAAAAAGGTTTGAAGATGTTTTTCATGTCCTTTTCCTCAATCCCACGACCTGTATCCTGAATAGCAATCTCAATACTCTCTTTTTCTCTGTTTCCCTTTTTTGATGTTGTAAAACTCAGAATTCCACCTTCCGGCATCGCCTCGATCCCGTTATATGCGATGTTCAGGATAACCTGCATAAGTTGTTCGCCATCCACATTTGCCTCCGGCAGACCTGACATGATATTTTTCCTGATGGCAATATTTTCTGACAGGTTATTTGCTTTGATAAGGGAGATAACCTTCTCTATGATACTGTTTATATTTTGCATTTTAGCATCGATCGTATAAGGTTTGGCGTAATTGAGGAACTGTGAAACAACATTGCTCAACCGATCCGTCTCCTCGATGATGACATCAAGAAGTTTACGATTATCGGTGGTATCGGCTTCCGATCTCATGCACTGAGCGGCTCCTTTGATAGAACCAAGGGGATTTCTTATCTCATGGGCAAGGCCGGATGCCATCTCCTCGAGGAGCATTGATTTCTCCCTCTCCAGTTTTTCATCTATAGTATAAAGGGAAGTGAATACATCTCTGCCTTCAAAAAAAAGGCGACTGACAATTTTTTTTAAGATAAGTTTAACCGGATCGATAAAAATAACGATTAAAAAGGATGCCATTAAGACGCTGTTTACCGGAAGGTCTGTGTCTCCTCCAAATACCCCGATAATCAGGTAAAAAATAATGATTACAAACAATGTGATAACCATAATTATAAGAGCCCTGGCCATGATTTCATAGAACTCCGGGAGACTGGGATACGTGATAATGACCAGGATAAAGTAAATCAGGCCGGCTTCGGCAATATTGGACAGAGGTGGAAGGCCATAGCCGTAGTGATAAAATATATCAGAGATACTGATAACCGCCGCAACTGCGCAGGCTATTGCCACATAGGCAATTCTTTTCTTTTCAACGCTCGATTCTTTTTCTTTGACGGTGCTGACGAGGATTAGGTAACAGTAAGCTGCGATGAAACCAAGATACAGGTAAAGTATAATATTAACATGAGGCCATCTGAAAAGGGGAGTAAAAAAGACCGCTGCAATCAAGAGGCTGCCAAATACGGTCGATGCTATAATTCTTTTTGGCAGGAGGGTTTTCCGGTTCAGAAAAGCTCTGCTGAAGGTGAGAAGCAGCGGGGGGAGTGAAAGGAGTCCGATATAGTTAATGATCCTCCAGAAATCACTGTTGAAAATTCCGTAAAAAAATGCGCCGGTCTTTTGCAAAAAGATGGCAGAACATAAAAGGGCAAAGGCTAAATGGACAGCCTTTCTCTTTTTTTTGATGAGCAGAGAAATCGATATCGTGAGGCTGATCGCCGCTAAGGCAAAGGTTTCCATGAAAATGTCCGTGTACTGAGACCGTCGATTTTTATGCAAGGATAATATCTGCAAAGAGTAATTAAGTCAAGAAAGGCGGCAAAAACCGTGAATAAGATTTGAAACTCTTTAATAAATATGATAGACAATTTTAATTTTAATCTGCAGAATTCGTATTCTACCCCTATGGAATAAAAGACGAAAACAGATTCCATTGGGCGAGCAGGGCAGGCGTGGATTACTCTAATCACTTGACGGGCAATGCGAAATCTGCAGGGTTTAATTCCCGGTTGCTCGCAGCGGGGCGGTTCATTTCAGTTTGTTGTTGAGTAATCAGATTGTCTGGAGGTGGGCGTGGAATTGGTTGATTGGGGAAAGGCATTTGAGGTGTTTGTTGTTGGATGTTGCGGGGTGTTTGCCTGTCTCGTGATTTTGCAGGTGGGTGTTAATGTTTGTTCTAAGATAATTGTGAGTCTTGAAAAGAGGATGGGAAATTGGTAGTAAGAACTGCCCATGATGGAACGAGATATTGCTGTAGGCTATCAGGCTGAAGGTAGATAGGCGGTTCGACTGAGCTCGCTGAAGGCTATTAGGCGCTAACAGTTTACAGCCTATTTACCTGAATAATTGCCAGTGAGAAGGGAACTGATAATATGGGTATGGA
>JAUWNZ010000220.1 GCA_030612385.1 Pseudomonadota bacterium
TTCCCTGAAATAGCCACCTTCAGGATGTCTTTTTAGGCGAAGTTTCTCAATCCAATACGCGGCGCTTTTCATTTGAAGGATAATCTTTTAAAGTCCTATAAGCATCGCCACTTCATCACAATAATCGGGATACTTGGGGCACTTGAAACAGTCGGACCATATCTTCTCAGGAAGGCTTGATTTATCCACCTCCCTGAATCCCAGCTTCTCAAAAAATCTCTTTTGGTAGGTTAGAGTAAATACCCTGAATAGTTCAAGGGATACAGCTTCGGAAAAGCAAGCCCTTACCAGCCACTTGCCTATCCCCCTTTTCCTGTATCCTTCATCAACATAAAGCGACCTTATCTCAGCCAGATTATCCCAGAAGATGTGCATGGCACAGATACCCTTTATGGGCATGCCCCCGTTCTCCACATAAACAAAAAAATCCCTTAGATTGCCATAGATATCCGCGAGAGATCTTGGAAGCATTTCATCTTTTCCGGAAGAGATATTTATTATCCTGTGGATAACCTTAACGTCGCCTATTTTAGCCTTTCTCAGCATCGTCTATCCTTATTTAAAAACGTCCACTATCCTCCACAGGAAGTTTTTAACATCTCCAGGGCGTGTTCCCTTGTCTTTTCTGTGGCCTTAAGCCCGCTTAGCATCCTGGTAATTTCATCAAGCCGTTCCGATTCAGAAAGCAGAGCAATGCGGGTATTCACCCTTTCTCCTGAAAGGCTCTTTGAGACAAGAAAGTGACTGTTTCCGAAACAGGCAATCTGCGGAAGATGAGTAATACATATGACCTGGTGATGTTTCGACACCTCCTTGAGTTTCTTCCCGACAACCCCGGCCACCTCTCCTCCTATTCCGGTATCCACCTCATCGAATACAATGGCGCCAACGGATCCGCCTCCGGCCTGTACCTTTTTAATGGCCAGAACTATCCGGGAAAGTTCTCCGCCGGAGGCCACCCTGCTCAAGGGTTTTAACTCCTCCCCCTTATTCGCGGAAAGATAAAATTCGACCATATCTATACCCTTAGAACTAAAAAAGGGGTCATTGTCACTGCCCTTAAAGATGACTTCAAATCCGGCATCCGCCATTCTCAAGGTATCAAGCTCGCTTATTAGCGCCTCTCTCAATAATATGGCAGCCTCATGCCTTTTCCGTGAGAGCGCGCCTCCCTTTTCCGTCAGCAACGCCTCTTGTGAGGCAATCTCTCCTGAGAGCCGCTTGATATCCTCATCTAAGGAGCATATTCCCTCCAACTCCTCTTCAATAGTTCTTTTTGTCTCCAGCACATCTTTCAGCATCTCACCATATTTACGTTTGAGTTTTCTCAGAGATTCCAGTCTTTCTTCAATCTCCTCTAACCTCTCAGGATTAAAGGATATACCTTTTGCGTAATCTCTCAGTGTAAAGGCGACATCCTCAAGATTATAAAGGAGAGAATCGATATCCTGTTCAGAAATTTTCAACTCCGGATCGATCTCCTTTATCTCTTTTATATTACTTACCACCCCGCCAAGTTCCGCCAGTATGGAGCACTCCTTCTCATACAGAATATCATAAGACCCGGCGACATATTCCATTAATTTTTTTGCATTGGTCAGGATGTTCTTTTCTTTCAGCAGAGATAAATCCTCCCCGATCGTAATTCCCGCGTCATCTATCTCTTTCAACTGAAATCTTAAGAGTTCTTCACGCTTGCCGCTTTCACTGCTTGTTGATTCAAGTCTTTCGAGCTTTGATTTCAGCGTTTGATATTCATCGTAACAGTTAGTAAAATCGGCTCTTAATGGCAAAAGATCGCCAAACTCGTCCAGGATATCTATGTGATTTTCCGCATTGAGTATTACCTGATGCTCATGTTGACCGGATATATTAATCAGGGAACGGGCGAGCGTGGAAAGCATGTTCAGGGTTGCCATATTCCCATTGATATAAACCTTATTCTTGCCCGAACGCGTTACAACTCTCTTCACAATGATGATTTCGTCCCCATCATAAAAGCCCATGCTTGTCAACTTTTCTTTTGACCGCTCCTTTCCGCTTATGTCAAAGCGCGCCTCCACAGTGGCCGTTTCTTCAGAGGTTCTTATCAGGTCGGAAGATGCCCTCTCTCCGAGAAGAAGGCCCACTGCGCCGATGATAATAGATTTGCCCGCCCCTGTCTCGCCGGTAACAACATTGAGTCCACCGGTGAAAGATACCTTAAGCTCATCGATAATTGCAAAATTCTTTATGTGCAGATCGGTTAACATTTCAACACGAATTTGCCACCGACGGCAGCGCTCCCCATCCCAGCTTCGTTCGCAATATCTCTAAATAGTCCCTGTGAGGGGAAACAATAAGATTGGTAAAAAATCTTGACTTATTTATAGTAACAGTATCTCCCGACCTCAGTGTAAATGAATCCTGCCCATCCATGGTCAGCGTCGCTCCTTTCTCCTTTGTCCATAAGACAACCTTTACAATAGCATTCTCGGGGAGGATCACCGGCCTGTTTGTCAACGTATGCGGGCATATAGGTGTAACAATGATTGAATTAAGATCGGGAAAGACGATCGGCCCCCCGGCAGAAAGACAGTAGGCAGTGGAACCTGTCGGAGTGGATAGAATCAGACCGTCCGACTTGAAGGTGGTCAGATGCCGGTCGTTAACCGAGGTCTTCAGATCAATTATCCTTGAAAGATTTCCCCTGTTAATCACAATATCGTTGAGTACGGTTCGCTCGCCCACACGTTCCCGGTTCCTGTGTACAGAGACATCGAGCATCATCCTCTTCTCTGTTCGATAGTCCCCCTTCAGGATTATTTCGAGGGCGCTGAACATCTCATTCAGATTGACCTCTGTCAAAAAACCGAACGTTCCTAAATTGATGCCGAGTATCGGCACATCAAATTCTCTCACCGAACGGGCAGCCCTGAGCAATGTCCCATCCCCGCCAAGAACAACAATAATATCCACCAGGCCTGCAAGATATCTCTCTTCAAATCCTGTAGATTCACCTAACTTTCCGGCTATCTCTCT
>JAUWNZ010000095.1 GCA_030612385.1 Pseudomonadota bacterium
AACATTGATGCTTTCGCAAAAAGTCTGTCATTCCCGCGCAGGCGGGAATCCATAGAAGGCTAAGTACTTGAAAAGACTGGATTCCCGTTTTCACGGGAATGACGAAATTGTGCATATTTTGACTTTTTACGAGACTGTCAACATTGATGCATCATGATAGATCAGCCACCATTAAAGCGGATTCAGGTTTCTATCTTTCTCATTTCCGGCGCTCTGATTGCGTACGAAATCCTCCTGATCAAGACTTTCTCCATACAGTACTGGTATCATTTTGCCCATTTGATCATTAGCGTTGCATTGCTTGGGTTTGGGGCAAGTGGAACCTTCATCTATCTATTCAGAAAAAGACTGGAAGCTCATTATTCACTGGTTATTTATGGCCTCCCGCTTCTCATGCTTGTCTCGATCTGGATAAATATTTATCTGAATCGCTTAATTGCCTTCAATCCCCTTATGATCGTATGGCAGATGAGTGAAATCATTAAATTTTCCTGTTTGTGTCTGACTATGTTTGTCCCGTTTTTTTTGGCTGCCGTATGTATCGGTCTTAGTTTTTCAGTCTACCCGGGCCATATATACAGGGTCTACTTTTCGAATCTCTTTGGATCCGGACTGGGACCACTATTAATCCTCCCGACCTTTTTTCATTTTGGACCTTACGAGATTATCCTTATGATTTCCGTTGTTACGGTTTTTGCCACCTTTCCGGTCAGCCGGACACACATCCGGAAGGCAATTTCACTGATAACGTTACTATCTGTCTTCCCACTCTATTTTATCTTTCTCCATGGTTCTCCTGTTGCCATAAACATATTTAAGGATCTTCCACAGGCAGAAAATCTGACAAACTCCAGGATAGAAAATCAAACGTTTGGCCCGCTTGGACTTGTGTCGGTAATTGACAGCCCTGCATATCATTACCTGCCTGATCTGAGCCTGAACTGTCCATATCCTCTGCCTGAACAAAAAGGTTTATTCTCGGATGGAAATACAGTGGGTTCAATCAATAGATTTTCAGGTGATGTCGCGGAACTCCGATTTATGGACTGCCGGATAAATGCTATCCCCTATAAACTTCTAACAAAACCAAAAGTACTAATAATCGGTGGAGGCGGGGGAACAGAAATACTGAATGCAAAATACCATGGAGCAAAGTCTATTTACGTTGTTGAAATGAACAGGGACATTGTTCATCTGCTTCAGGATCAGTACAGCTCCTTCAGCGGAAACATTTATAACCCTGAGCAATGCCATATCTTGATAGAAGATGGAAGGGGGTATCTTGAAAAAACAAGGGAACGATTTGATCTTATTAATATGAGTCTTCTTGAATCGGTTAATGCGGCCGGTTCCGGGGTTTATTCATTAAACGAAAATTATCTTTTTACCACAGAGGCCTTTATAACCTGCTTAAATCGGCTCAACCCGGGGGGGCTGATCAGTATATCTCGATGGATAAAAAATCCTCCCAGAGAGAGTATAAAACTCATTGCCATGGCTATCGATGCTCTCGATTCCATAAGGCCTGACAATGCTTCCAGATCTCTCATCGTGATAAGAAGCTGGCAAGTGGTAACCTTATTGATAAAAGATGGAACATTCAGCCGGGAAGAAATCAAAGCCACCCTGAATTTCTGTGATCAGAATCTCTGTGATCTTTGCTACTACCCTGGAATAAAAAAGGAAGAAACGAACCGGATTAATCGGATGGATGAAAGCTATTTTTTCATAGCCGCAAAGAGTCTGTTATCCCAGGAAAAAGAAAAGTTTTATAACGAATATCCATTCTATATCCGTCCAGCCACAGATAATAAACCCTTCTTTTCCAGTACCTTTAAGATAGAGATTCTCAAGAAATATTTTGGAGCAGAGGGACGAATGGTAATACCCTTCATGGATTGGGGATATCTCCTGGTTTGGATAGGGCTTATCATACTGTTTTTAATCAGTATGATAATTATCCTGGCCCCCCTTCACACAATAAGGCCGGTTTCAAAGGGAATAATTATTATCTTCATATATTTCGGTTCGCTCGGTCTTGCCTACATTTCGCTGGAGATATCATTCCTCCAGCAATTTATCCAATATCTATATGACCCTGTGTTTTCCGCAACGGTAGTTATAACTTCTTTTCTTGTATATTCAGGTATCGGATGCATTATTGGAGAAAAATTACAACATGTCAAATGGTGGCACATGATGTTGTCAATTGTTTTTATCACTGTTTTTGGAATTTTTTACGTGGGATCAGACCTGTTTTTTCAAAGGATCTTATCAGACTTACCTCTATGGCTACGTATGATAATTTGCAGCTTATTGATTGCTCCCCTGGCCATACCGATGGGGATACCTTTTCCCTCCGGCCTCAATCAACTTAGAAGAATTCAAGAAGGTCTTATTCCCTGGGCCTGGGGAATAAACGGTTTTTTCTCTGTTATCGGCAGCTCTATAGCTGTATTAATAGCCATCGCATATGGTTTTGAATCAGTTATCTTGTCTGCCTTGGCCCTTTATATAATTTGTGGATTCTTATATGCCTGGATGTGTTCAGAAAAATTTACATTTTTGAATTAAGGGTTTTTTTACGGTAAAAAACCAAATCACATACCAGACTCTCCCTCCGATTCTCCCTATGAGATGTTTGCATAATACCCACATTGTCATTGCGAGTCTCGATATAATTCCGATTTATCGGGAAGCAATCTCTAACTCTGTATGATCACAAGAGATTGCCACGTCGCTCCGCTCCTCGCAATGACCGGAGACGTGGTTATGCAAACGTCCCCCTATTTCTGAGCGATAAGGCATACGCTCTCAGTTCTCTGCAATATATTTCGAATAGTCGATTCAGGCAAAAGTCTTGTGTGAGAATTTTATCACGGTTGGTTCAACCAGTTCTTTAAAATCCTTGTATGCCAGTTTTACCAATTCCGTATGTGAGCCTGCGTTAAAAGCAATTGTTTTATTTCCTGTGAGACTCTTTTCCACAAAGACATCCATTCCATAAAGATTCCCGAAAGGTGGCATTGCACCAATTTCACATTCCGGGAACATGCCTTGAAATTCCTTTTCACTGGCCAGTTCGATTTTTCCTGCTCCAGTAGCTTCCCTCAAAAGATCAATATCTACTTTGTAACCGGAAGGCAGGATTGCCATAACCATTCTACCATCGAACTTGATCATTACCGTTTTGGCCAGTTCCTTCCCAGGCATGAGCGCCGACATTGCGATTTCCTGAGAAGTATAAGCCTGTGAGTGAGTGATGACAACATATTTGACACGATGTTTATCCAAAAAATCTTTTAATCTTTGTACCGGCATGGAAGACCTCCTTTCTCTTATATGATCAGTAACGCCGGAAAAATACTCTGAACTGCACAAGAGCACCGTACAGGTTGAATGTTCTGTCCGTGTGACTGTGAAAAGATTCCTCCGGCAAATAACCGCGGGAAATGAAAACGGTATAAGTGCATTTTCCAGATAATCTCGGTTAACTTTTTTGTATGATTATTATACTACTTTTTTTTAAATTGCCAAGAATTTTGTTGTGTATCATATGGCACGTAAGTGCTTGTAATAACATATATTAAAAAACCGCAAGACCAGACATCTTAATGTCAGAATCACATCGTCACTTTTTTATGTTGATGATAGTGCTATAGCAGATTGAAAAAACGAAGCTCGAAAATTTTGAGATATTCGTTTCCTGCCTGTAAAATTTATCTCTCGTCCTCGCGGTTTTTTGCCTGTGTGGGCGCGACATCTGCGCCCTGTGGCAAGAAAAGCTTGCATTAGGGGTACTTACCGGAGCTGGGGAAAGACTGTCGGACATGCGTAAGAAATCAGTTTTATCGAAATCCGGGAAGTTTACTTGACAGATACCGCCTCAACTGGCTATATTGGTTTCCAGCCAGGTGCAGTATTGGACGAATTTATTGCCAGGAGGAAGATGCATGATAGAAACCATAAAGTCAATTATCCTGGATTTTCAGGAACTCAGTCTGGAGACCGGGATACCTCGGCGTTTACGAATCGATGTAGTTCCCGGCAAGGCCACCGTCTGCATCGGTGTCCGCCGCAGCGGCAAATCTACCTACCTGTACCAGGTCATTCAACGGCTTTTGGATGACGGCGTACCGCGCGAAAACATTCTTTACCTGAACTTCTTCGATGACCGTCTCCATAATCTGAGGCAAGAAGGTCCCGGACTGATTACAGAGGCTTATTATTCGCTCTATCCGGAGAAGAAAAACACGGAAACGGTCTATTGCTTTTTTGACGAGATCCAGGAGATCAAAGGGTGGGAACCTTTTGTGGACCGCCTGATGCGGACCGAGCAGTGTGAAGTCTACGTAACGGGTTCGTCGGCACAAATGCTTTCGAGAGAAATCGCCACGCAAATGCGCGGCCGGGCGTTGTCATGGGAAATGTTTCCGTTCTCTTTCAGAGAATATCTGGACTACAAGGAAATCGAAAGCACAGGCTTCCTGTCGACAAAGAAGCGGTTTCTCGTACAGAAGGCATTTGAGGAGTACTGGGAAACCGGAGGCTTCCCAGAAGTCGCCGGCCTTGACCGGTACCTGCGAATCAAGATTCACCAGGAATACTTTCGCGCTGTCCTGTCCCGAGACCTGATCGAGCGCCATGATGTTTCACATCCTAAAGCACTGACGGACCTCGCGCACCGGCTGGTGGATAACACAGCATCACTCTATTCCGTCAACAGCCTTACCGGCTACCTGAAATCACTGGGACACAAGGCTCCCAAGTCAGCAGTGTCGGATTATCTGGAATGGTTTGAAGACGCTTATTTTCTCTTTACCGTGCGGATATTTGACGCGTCCCCGGCTCGCAGTAAAACAAACCCGAAGAAGATTTATTGCATCGATCATGCCCTGGTCACTTCGGTGTCGTCCGGCATTCTGGTCAACTCCGGGCATCTACTGGAGAATCTTGTATTCACGGCTCTTCGGCGTGTGTCTCCCGAGATTTATTACTACAAGACGAAGGGTGGTCTGGAAGTGGACTTCATCACGCACCTGCCTGCCGCGTCGCCCACGGCGCAGGCAGGGATGCGGAATCGTTCCCGGTTGCTGGTCCAGGTTTGCGAATCGATGGCCGAGCCACAAACCAGGAAACGGGAAGTAACGGCTTTAGGCGAAGCCATGGTCGAACTGGGTCTGAAGACAGGTACGATTGTGACGCGGAATGAAGAGGAAGAAATAAAAGTCGACGGCGGGAAGATAGAGGTTGTACCGGTGTGGCGTTTCCTGCTCAACCTGCCGGAGTCGCAGGTATAACTCCAAGAGCTTTGCAAAACACTTCCTTTCGCCCAATTTCTGCGCCTGCCTGTGCGCAACGCGCAGGCTTGACAATGAATCCACCCTGCCAGGCCGGAAGCGAGGCATCCTTCTCATGCTTTCTTTCATAGATGTACATCTGTCCCAGAGTCACAAAGGGCTCAAAATATTTCCAGCCGGTATAGCTATACTTTTCATAGACCCCCTCGGGGTTAACATCTGAATCCCAGATCATGTCCGTATGGACAAATGGGTTCTTGAACTTGCCGCCCCCGAGCTCCAGACCAGG
>JAUWNZ010000038.1 GCA_030612385.1 Pseudomonadota bacterium
AAGTTCCTGCGCACGGTTGCTGGGTGTGCTGTTATCAAAAACATCTCCGGCAATCAGCAGCGCATCGATACTTTCGGTCTGTATGAATCCTGCCAGCCAGTCTAAAAATGCCGAAAACTCATCGTATCGCTTCCGGCCATATAAAGAGCGGCCAATGTGCCAGTCTGATGTGTGAAGGATTTTCATGAAGGTAATCCTTATGATTTTCACTGCCTGTTTGTAACTACCCAGGTTCACAGTTCCGGGGTTCAGGGTTCAACGGTTGAAGGAAGAGAATCGGGTGATATCTTAATAAATTTGGATATGGGCGACTCTAATCGCCCACATCGGGAGGTTAAAACCTTCCCTACCCTAACCCGGACAAACCGGAAGAGCTCAAAGGCAGGCGGGTGGCATGGACAAACTCGTTTGTCCGTGTATAACTACTCAGACTGAAAGCTAAATATCACTGGCCGTTCGGGGAACGGCCACTACAACCCACAACCTACAACTAAATTCTTTTGCCATTTTTGCACGAATTTCACGACTAAGGGAAAAATTTATTGAGAGGTTACAGAATTAATTTGATTGGAACTCTTTTAACTGTGAACTGTAAACCCGACAACCTGAGTAGTTACGATTTCTCCATTCATAATCAATGAACTGCACTATTCATCAGAGATGAAATTGGCTCTATCGTTAGTTTGAAACCAAGGGAATTCAATATAATATCCAATGTTTTTAATCTTGGATTGCCACTCTTCGACAAGGTTCTGTATAAACTTTGCCGATTCAGTTCTGTCTTTTTTGCGAGTTCGGTTATACCTCCTTGAGCATCTGCAACAGTTCTAATAGCAATAAGAAAAGCTTCGATATTTCCATCCTTTTCATATTCGTCAAGGGACGCTTTGAGATATTCCGATGCCTCATCAGGGTCCTGCATTGTTTCTTTAACAAAATTTCTGTAATTTCTCATGACATCCTCCTGCTGATATATTCATTCCAGTATTTTTTTGCTCACCCTGTCAAGCTTCGCAAATACTCTGGCCCGAGTTGAAATAGATACTGTTTTTATCCATTTTGCAAATGGCTCATTACCACTATTGTCCTGGAATATTTTGATTTTCTTTCTTGTTGCATCCACAATCAAGTGTCGCTAATACACGACAAAATGTCAATGATAAATTTGTATTTTCGGGTAGAGTATCCCTATTTTTAGATTTATTCATGAGCCTCGATGATCGTCCTTATGTCCTGAAAATGACTCTCAACGAACCGGACGCTTGTGTCCAGCTCTCCGAGCTGCAGAGAGACTTCGATATCTTCCGAATCCATCAGTGCGTTTTTCAAAGATTCCATGGCTCCTTCATCATGCTTCACGAATTCATTGTACATAGCCGCGCATAGGGGGCACAGGGCCAGGAATTGCGCTTCATGTTCCTTGGTAAAATGATCTCTGGAAAGCGCCTCCACCGCCTCGAAATAGTATTCACCATCACGTTTCTTAAAAGGCATCTCTTCCTTGCAGATTTGGCAAATCATCTGGCCAGCTTCGTTCTTGTATTTGTTTCTGAGCCACAGGATTGGATCGACTGCCCCTCTTGTAGTCCGAACGCTTCTGTCTCGTTGTTCGTATTCCTTGTTGGGGGCATCGCCCAATTGTTCCGCAAGTTTCTCTCGTCTACGCTCGGGATTCGAAGAGTCTCTTTCCAGAAATGCCGGCTTCTGAGCCGAGATGGCAGCCTTCCACTGTTTGAACTCCTCGGGATGTTGCCTCAGTAATTCAATATCCTCTGCTGGGACACCAGCTTCCTTTGCAAGTTTTGCCAGAACGTCTTTTTTCATACCGAGCTGGTCTGCCACCCTTTCATCTCGGACAAATGATTCGGGAAGGTCACCAAGGGTTAGCTCGCTCGGTTTACACATTCTCTCGTCCGAGCCCGGTAGCCATGCGGTATCAATCAACAAACGACCAAATTCAGATGTTCGATCCTCTGTGGTGCTATTCTCATATGTTTGCCTTGTTGATGTTTCCACAACCCCGCGAATGCAAGCAGCGTTGGGGACAGCAATATTGTTCCATATAAATACGCTTCTCTCTGGAGTTGGATTAGCTATCGCACATTCCAACCCATCGACAAATATGTCTGGATCAAACCCATTAATGGCTCTCTCATGCCAACCATGAAAATCCTTCATGGAGACGTATCCCTGTCTGTTGCTTTCTATCCGTTGAACCCTTACGGATTCACTGACTCCGAGTTCCTTAAATAGTGTCATCGCAGACTGAGCGTACTCCGGGTTGACACACGCGAAGGAATCGTTTCCAGAAAAATACATTCGCAGCTCATCACTTCCGAAATAGACTTCATTTGGCCTCCGGTAGATAGTGCCCCCTGCACTTGGGTTTTCTACAAGAATGAACTGTGTGGCACGCAGCCGCTCCCGCAGCCGCCATTTCTTCTCGTGAGAATCTGTCGCGTATGCGCCTTCAATTGTGATGAAATCGCGCTTGTGCTCGTCAATGAAAATTATTGCCGGATCAGTTGTGTATTTCGGAAGTATCTGTTCAATAACCTCTGCCACAAGGTCCAGCTCCGGAATTCCCAACTCATTAAGAAACTGGTAGGTTTTCTTATCCTGAGATAGTTTTACCTTTATGATTGGTAAAGATGTTTCGGTGTCTGCTCCAACTGTCAGGTATGCGTTTGGTGAGTCGTTGTCTCGGAATGGTTTAACGTGGGACCCGTCTTGCAGCCGGATAAACGGTTTTTCGCGCAATGGTCCAGCAGGATTCCAGTAGCCGCCTCCCTGTTTCCAGAGGGCTTTTTGACCTACAAGCTGCGTATAAAATGCGGTCATCCAATCATCAGTTTGTTTTTCGAGAAAGGAGCCTTCTATCTTTCTAGCGAAGCTATCCGGTGTTATTTCTTCAACCTTCAGCTCTTCTCGGATATATTTCCACAAATCATGTTTTGTTCGTTCTGTTATTTCACCGGAAATACATTTTAGAGGGTTTTCGGTCTTAAATAGCTGCTTCAGCTGTTCATCTCGCAACAATGTGCGCAACCATTCTGCACTTGCCAATTTGACGTTTCGCGCTGTGACAAACGTCCCGTCATCCGCAGGGAGCAGTTTCTTGTCCATGAGAGCATCGCGGACTGCCTCGACGATTGGATAGAACATGCCGTCTTCTGGAAAATCGTCCATTCTGATCGGGAGAGTTTCAAGAAGACTGACAGTCAAGAGTCCCATTTCTTTCAGGGTAGGCAGCACCTGTTCAGTTACGAGAAATGTAGTTTCCTCTATCAGTTTCCTATTCCATTCGTTGTCTTCAATGTCTGAACGCGAGGCATTGGTATCATATGAACCTTGAACAAGAAAACCAAAACGTGTCTCAAGTTTTGTAGGAAAATAAACGACCAGTGGGGAAGATTCAGTTTTCTGGATTATTTGTTTTTTTGATTTCCCATCATCTTTTAATCTGAATGCTACTTCAACAAAACTTTCACATGATGAATTCGCATCGTCAAGATGCCGCCTAAAAACAAGCCACTCCTCCTCCTCTTCTTCATCTTCATCTTCATCTTCATTCCCCTGCTGTCCTATCACAGTAACCTTTTGGACTAACCGGCCACGCTGTTTTGATTCTTTAAGATATTGCCCTTCGTCTTGGCCTTCAATTTTCCATTCAATTTCTGATATATGTTTCAGAAAAAGTAAAACACGTGAGCCGATCTTTTTCAGTTTTTTTCTATAAGCTGGAATGCCTGTTCTTTTGAAAGGTCTTTATGATTGAATGGAAAAACAAAGACTGTCTCTCCATCGGCCATTTTTGGGAACCTATCAGCACTTCGAGGCCGAATATATCGTTCGATGATAAAATTTTCATCTCCGGAATGAATTTCTGGTGTTGAAGTAAATGCATATACCGACTTAAATCCTATGCCAAATTTCCCAATCTGAGTCTTGTCTTCGGACTTGGTTCCTTTGAGAACGTCCGAAATACCTTTTACATCGTTGATATTGAACTTTTCCCCGAAGTGTCGAAATTCTAAATGATTTTTATAGAGGAGAAACTTAACGTTGGCGGGCAATTTGTTTTCTGGATTGTTTTTCTTGCGACGCCCCAATGCATCTTCGGCGTTTTGAAGAAGCTCATAGATAAAATGTGTGCGATCACTATAAAGCTGTTCTGATATAAGCCGACCGATATCGTCAAATTCCTCGCCACGTCTGCGTATATTATCTTGGCAAATCCTTTCGTAGTCACTCGGCATAATAAATTCCCATTTTATCTTGCGCTGAGGATGATGTTAATACCATGAAACAATTATTTTTCAATAACATTTACCATAACATCTATATTAAGATTGCCGGCAATACGCCGAATATATTTTGCTTTTGTTTCTGTACTTGAAAGTGTTTCGATGTAATATCCATCTATTTCATGAGCACTACCTGCTGATTCGTTTTTTTGTGTTGATACAAGTGGGTGCCCAAGTGTCCTGATAGACTGCAACTCAGAAACGCGCTTTAAACCGATATGTTGGAGAGTTCTGATGAAAGTCTTTGTAGCGGTGTTTTCGCAAACAACCACTCCATCTGGAAACGTAACTTGTAGTCCTTTGGGCGGCGCTTTTTTGCCTTCTGTTGTTTTTGGACTTCGCATCACTCGAAGTTGACGCTTTATGTCTACAGCCAAGGATGAGAGTTCTTTTGCCAAATCAGTCAGTTTCCCTTTCTCTTCACTCGGAACCTTAAGTATGTTTTTAAGATTTTCTTTTTCCAAATTTATATCTTCTGGTATGGGAATCCGTAGATTTTCAAGGCCATTAATTATTTCAATAACTTTGCGGTATCTTGCCTTTGCTTCAACCAAAGTAGCATCGTCTAAAGTCGAATAATTTCCTAAACTCTTCTCAACCCAAACTCTCAATTGATAAATTATTTCTAAAGGATCGTAACTATCCATCTTCATACCTCCTCGATATTAATGACCCCATACGCTACAGGCTGAGCGGTAATATCGGCCCTTTCCGTTGCAATATCCAGTTCCTGAATGCGGCGCGCGTAATCCGCTTCAGCCGAATCAATTTGAGACTGCCGCATCCGTCTTATTTTTTCATCAGTTGCCTGATCAAGTTGGTCTTTAAGCAAGGCAATTCGTGCGCGATGGCTGGTCGTCAGACTTTCACGTCGATATTGTGCCAGTTCCTGTGTACGGCGCTGGTGTTTTTCGCGCGCCTCCGACCAAAGCTTATAGTGGTGAGCATCAAACTCGTCCCAGGCTGAGAGTTCGGGAATATTATCTTCACTGGCCGGATTTTCTTCAGCCTTTTCAAGTAGTTTATTCAGATGAGGGGTAACCTGTTCTGAACTTGAGACCGGACACAGAACCAGATCTTCCCTGATACCGTGAAACTGCCATTTGTAGATTGCAAACAGGTAATCTCCGCCAGGGACAGACCGATCCTGTACCTTTAATATTGTGACAACACGTTTTGTAGTGTCAAATGCTCTGGAAGCTTGTTTTACCAAGGGGTGCAAAGGCATGATGAATGCCGCATCCGGATGTTGAGACGCACAAACAGCATCAAAGGTAAAAGTTAAGTGAGGATTGCCGCCCTTCAACCAGTTTTCCCATTCCCTGTATGAGGGTGTGTTTTGTCTTGGGAGCTTCTGAAAGTCTTTCAATAACCGGTTACGTATCTCAAGAGACAAGCGCAGCGTCTTGAGCGGTTTCTCCCCAAGAATAAATTCCTGCTCTTTGCCAAAGGTTTCCTGCAGGTAATTCATAATAAGATTACGAATCGCTTCGGGGGAAAGCCAAAAGCTCGACGCCTCGTCAATCTCTTTCTTCATCTGATCTTCAGGCAGGCGAATGCCAAACAACTCAACCTGCTTCTGTTCAAGTTCTTCCTGCTCCTGTATCAATCGGATTTGATTATCCGCCAACTGCTGGAGCTTTTCACGGCGTTCCTCGTCACTCAGATTGAAATTCTCAGCAATGTTGCGGATTTCTCTACTGATTTCACCAAGTATATCTTCGCTTCCACCCAGGGCGTTGTTGAAAACTCCTATGCGCACCAAACACCGTTCATAAATGTCCGCGTCAACCGTCCCCGGCGTAATCAGATTGAAAATGGCGACACTCTCACTTTGCTGTCCCCAGCGGTCGATACGCCCGATTCTTTGCTCTATCCGCATCGGGTTCCAGGGCAGATCATAGTTCACAATGCAATCACAGAACTGATAATCCAATCCCTCACTGCCAATTTCAGAAAAAAGCATTAAATCTAAAGCGTTATCGTCTTCCCGTTTCAACTCAAAGCGGCTGCGCATCTCGGCACGCTCTTCATCCGGTACGCCACCATGCACTAATCCGACGCGGAAACCATCCGCCTTCAGGTGTTGATGAAGATAGTGGAGTGTGTGTCGGAAGCTGGAAAAGAGCATGACCTTGTTGTTGGGCAACTCTTGTTTGTTCCTGAGAACCTTCCTGAGCGCCTCAAGCTTTGGATCTTCGGGATTAAGCTTGCGCGCTTGTTCCAGAATCATTTTAATTTTTGTTTCTATGGCTTCGACCGTTGTCGCAGATGGAGCCTCTCCCATATTGTCGGCCTCTTCCCATGCCAATTCGTCAACGTGACGATTAAGTATCTCTTGGAGGAAAGGGACAAGGCCGAACAAACAACTCGCTACCTGCCGTCTGATTGTTGTCATCATGAACTTGACATTGGTATCTCCGTGAATCCGGCTGAATATTTCTGCTTGAATCTGAAGCAGATCATCATGGAGCTTCTTCTGTGCCGGGGTAAATTCAATGACGACAGTTTCCGGTTTCCTTACCGCGAAGTCACCAATATCTTTCCTGCGGGTTCTGTTAATTATTCCAGCGAATGTATGCAGCGCTTCAATACCGGTAATAAGTTGCACACGTTCTTGCGGTGGAATATCTCCATGGGAGAGTTGACTGCGTATTCGGGAGAATTCCGGACTATTTCGCAGCAGGGCTTGTCCCCACGATGTAGCGGCAGCCTCATCAAGTGCCTCGGCGGCTTTTGCGGCCCATCCTGCCCCCTGACCGCGTACAAAGTCTATGGCTCGATTTATGAACGGATTCGGCTCCGCCATGTGTTCAAAGCTCTCCTGGTCGATAATGAGATCAGGGCGAAGTACATTGAGCAAAACGAAGAGGTCGTGACTACCCATCTGTATCGGCGTGGCAGTCAGGAATACGACTGCTTCAGCTTGATCGCAAAAGAACCTGATGGCTTTATGTCTGAAGGTATCAGTATTACGGATATGATGAGCTTCGTCCACAATAACCAGGTCAAATCTTGGCGGCGGGTCCAAATCCAGCAGACCCTTTTTGTGTTTTCGCCTGCCATCCGGGCTTGTCCCGTAAAGAAGAGCCTCGTCAAACAGGGAATAGGGAATAATGGCTTTCTGGTATTGTTCGGGCCAAACTCCTTCCATATCCATTTCGTTGATGCAGTACCGGAGCACCCCGCTGTCAAGATGAATGAAATGTTCTTCAAAACGTTTCATCTCATTCAGCCATTTGCGCTCCGTCACCAATGGACGAGGACAGATGATGAGGATGGAGCGGACATCTCGCCTGGCCTGCATCTCACGCAGAATCAACCCTGCCTCAATGGTTTTCCCCACGCCGACACCATCGGCAATGAGTAATCGCGGTCGGTCGGATCGGATAAATTTCAGCACCGGCCTGAATTGGTATGGAATGAAATCAACACGAGCCGCATTAAGAGAATAAAGCGTTGACAATCCAGGATGTTGTATTTGAAGAGCGGTGAGATAGGAATGGAACTTGTGACAAGGCAAAACGATAGAGTCTTTATCTTTACGATCTTCGGCCTGTATCTGGGAGGCATAGAATATTCTTGTCTCACCATCAATGAACACGTTGTAGCGATTTTCCGGCTCACCCGGCATAATCGACAAAACCGCTCCCTTTGTTTCAGGATTCGACTTCAAAAAGACAATCCGGCCAGGCTCAAATTCGGCTGTTTGTGTTTCTTTCCTTGAAGTTGGCTGTGTTTTGCCTGCAGGGGCTTTCGGAATAGAGGTCACATGTCTTTCGAGCAATGATGTTTTTGTTTTGCGAATCTTCTGAATAAAAGCATCTTCGGCTTCAATCACCGTGGCAAATCGCTGCAGGGTGTCCAGGTCCCGGTATATATCCTCTATCGGAAATCCCTCTATGCCTGCATGTGCCCACCTGTTCCTGACGGTTTGCATTTCTTTAACAAAATGGCGGGATTCCGGGGACAGATTCATCTTCATTGAAATCTGGTACCAATTCTGATCCAACACCCGAAGCAAGGCAGCAAGATCCAGTGATGAGAGAGAGACGGGTCCTTTTTGTTCGACTCGTCGCTGCTGCTGAAAGGACAGCTTGTCCGCCACAGCATCTTTCCACCAGTTATCGAAAAGTGAAGGCAATATCCGGTCAAGATAATTTGCAAGGGCCTCAGCCGCCCCGCTCAGCAAAGTCGCAAACAAGGCCTGTATCCGATTGTTATTTTTCGCATGGTTTTGAGTCATATCACAAGAAAGCTCGCTGCTACAAACCTGATATGAGGGAAAAGATCAGGGCAGTGATGAAGTATGCCGCCCCCGTATGTTTTATAAGCATCCTGCGTATCAGCTCAATAAATAGGGGTAAACCCAGTTTATAGGGTGGATTAAGCGGAGCGAATCCTCCGAAAACTCCGGTTGCCTTCGGTGGATTCGTCGCTTACGCTCCTTAATCCACCCTACGAACTGTCGTCCCTACAGGACTTTTTGGAAAACATGTTCTCATCCCGGCAATAAATTGCCGGGCTATTTTCGAATGTCCCTAACGGGACAAATAATGTAATCCCCCTATTTATTGAGCTGATACC
>JAUWNZ010000050.1 GCA_030612385.1 Pseudomonadota bacterium
TCCCGAAGCGGCTTTATTAGCCGCTCTCCCAAAGGCGCCCGGCAGATATTCTCCCCTCAATTATCCCGAGAGAACCCGTCATAGGCAGGCTTATGTCCTGAACAGGATGGCCGAAGACGGGTACATAACCGAAGATGAAAAAGAAGAGGCGCTGAAGACCCCTTTAGAATTCAAACAACCCAGACAAGAGGATAAGATAGCGCCCTACTTCACTGAAAATGTGCGCCGGTACATTCAAACGAAGTATGGAAGCAACGTCCTCTATCGGGAAGGTCTTGAGGTTTACACCACCTTGAACATAGAAACGCAGCAGGCGGCGCGAAATGCTGTAAAAAGAGGCCTTCGGGAGTTAGACAAGAGACAGGGGTACAGAGGCCCTTTGCAGAAAATCCCGATAGAGGAATTTGATTCTTTCATTAAAAAGATGACTGGCGGCATGGTAGAGGGCAGTATTGTAAATGCCCTTGTAACCGATATCGACAGCAAGAAAAAAATTGTCCATCTCAGGGTCGGCAATTCTCATGGTACTATGGCCTTAAAGGATATGGCCTGGGCCAGAATGCTAAATCCGGATGTGGCTTCAGGTAGTGTCAAGATTAAAGATCTTGCAGAGGTGCTCAATGTTGGCGATATAGTGGAGGCGCGAATACTTGAGGCATCAGAATCGGAAAACCCCCAATTGAAACTGACCTTGGAACAGGAACCTGCCGTTCAGGGGGCGCTTTTCTGCATGGATGTGAATACAGGTGAAATAAAGGCCATGGTTGGGGGGAGAAACTTTAAGAAGAGCGAGTTCAATCGAGCGACGCAATCGAGGAGACAGCCCGGATCCGCCTTTAAGCCATTTATCTATGCAGCCGCATTAGACAAGGGGCTGACACCGTCAACCATCATTATGGATTCCCCGATTATCTTTAAAGACACTCTGAAAGACAGTCTCTGGAAACCCCGAAATTATAAGGAAAAGTTTTACGGACCTACAACCCTGAGGACTGCCATTATCCACTCAAGAAATCTTGTAACCATAAAAACCCTCAAGGATATCGGAATAGATTACGCCGCGGATTATGCCGCCAATATGGGGATAACCTCCCCGATCTCAAGAGATCTTTCCATGGCGTTGGGAACATCGGGACTAACCCTTCAGGAAATAGTCAGGGCATACGCTGTCCTCGCCAACCAGGGAAAAAAAGCGGAACCTTTTTTTATTAAAAAGATCGTTGACAGAACCGGTCATCTCTTTGAGGAAAACCTGCCGGAAATGGAGCAGGTTATGGATCCCAGAATCGCATGCATTACGACTTGCCTCCTTCAGGATGTGGTTCAGCATGGCACCGGATGGAGGGTTAAAGCGCTTAAACGACCGGTGGCAGGCAAAACAGGAACGACAAACGACATGAAGGATGCCTGGTTCATAGGATTCACCCCTTCTCTTGCCTGCGGGGTATGGGTCGGCTTTGACAAGGAGAGACCGCTTGGAAAATATGAAACCGGGTCGAGGGCGGCGAGTCCAATCTGGCTCTACTTTATGAAAAAAATTTTCAAGGGGAAACCCGTTGAATTTTTCTCCGTCCCTGAAGGGGTGGTATTTGCGAGGGTAGATCCGAAAACGGGCCTTCTGACAAGACCTGAATCTAAAAAAGCCGCCTTTGCATGCTTCCTTGAGGGGACCGCTCCTTCTGAATACGCGCCGGAAGAGGAAAACCGGGGACAAGAAGATTTACTTGAATGAGAGTAACTCCGCATCACAAGGAAACAATAACGAAAATTTTTCTTGACAAAACTTTTTTTGCATAGTAGAAGTGAAATTCTACAAATAAAAGCAGGCGTACAGGCAACATAGCTGATCCGTCTCCGGAAAGACCTTATGAGCAGCATCACAATAATTAGCATAGTAGTTGTACAAGGTGGGGCCGCTGCTCTGGTTCTATGATGGTGACATAGAAATTATGAGCCGCGGGCCCCGAAGCTCGCGGCTTTTTTTGTCTCAAAAAGCCGCATCTCAGATTGAGTTGCGGTTTTTTTATAAGAAGAATTTAAAACTTTTGATTGAAAAAACATTGGAGGGATTAAATGAAATTAACGGGTTCACAAATCTTTGTTAAGTCCTTACAGGAAGAGGAAGTCGATATAATCTTCGGTTATCCGGGCGGCGCAGTCATTGACATTTATGACGAACTTCATAAAAGCAACTTCAGGCATATTCTGGGCCGTCATGAACAGGGCGTAGTGCATGCAGCCGATGGATATGCGCGGGCTTCCGGCAAGGTGGGTGCCTGTATAGTTACCTCAGGGCCAGGCGCCACCAATACTGTTACCGGCATTGCGAACGCATATATGGACTCCATTCCCATTGTTGTCTTTACCGGCCAGGTCCCAACTACATTAATTGGAACCGATGCCTTTCAGGAGGCCGACATCACAGGTATTACAAGGCCATGCACCAAACATAATTTTCTCGTCAGGCGTGTTGAAGATCTGGCCGAAACAATCAAGGATGCTTTCAATATTGCTCGCTCCGGACGTCCTGGGCCTGTGTTGGTAGATCTTCCCAAAGATGTCATGCAAGCTGTAACGGATTATAAGCCTGTGTCCAGGTTAAGTTCAACCGATCCCGCGCATAAGCCGGACTTAACAAGGCTGCCGGATGTTCTCGACCTGATGAGCGTGGCGAAGAGGCCGGTTATTTTATTAGGCGGCGGCGTTATTCTTGGGAAGGCATCGGATGAACTTAGAGAATTTGCGCGAAGTGTCCGGATTCCGGTAACTTCCACTCTCATGGGTCTTGGGGCATTCCCTGGAACCGATTCCCTGTGGCTCGGCATGTTAGGCATGCATGGCACCTACTTTGCCAATATGGCAATAAGTAAATGCGATGTCTTAATCGCGATAGGAGTTCGATTCGATGATCGCGTGACGAGCAAGATAGATACCTTTGCCCCTAATGCAAAGGTTATTCATATCGATGTTGATCCCGCGTCCATAGACAAAAATGTCAGGACCGATATATCCATTATCAGCGACTGCAGGCCCGCTTTACAACTCATAAACAACATGATAAAGGGTAAACGATTTGCTGTGCCGGAAGGGCAGCATGATGACTGGCTCAGACAGATATCGCAATGGAGAAGTGAGGGGCCTCTGACATATTGTCACAGTAGCGATGTGATCAAACCCCAGTTTGTAGTCGAAAAGCTCTATGAGCTAACACAAGGTAATGCCATTATTGCAACAGAAGTGGGACAGAATCAGATGTGGGCAGCTCAGTTTTATAAATTCGATCACCCCAATACATTCCTCTCCTCGGGAGGTCTGGGCACCATGGGTTACGGATTTCCTGCCGCAATCGGCGCGCAGCTTGCATTCCCCGATAAACTGGTTGTGGATATTGCGGGGGATGGAAGCATACAAATGAACATCCAGGAGCTGGCTACGGCAGTGCAGTATAACCTCCCTGTCAAGATTGTAATTCTGAACAACGGTTACCTCGGCATGGTCCGTCAGTGGCAGGAACTGTTTTATGAAAAACGTTATTCGCATACCGATATGACCTTTCAGCCGGATTTTGTAAGGCTGGCTGAGGCTTACAACGTAGTCGGGCTGAGGGCTACCAGACCGGAAGAAGTGGAACCCGTGCTCAGACAGGGCCTCTCCACTCCAAGAACAGTTATAATGGATTTTCATGTATCGCGCCAGGAGGGTGTTTACCCGATGGTGAGGCCTGGGGATTCAATAGCTGAAATGGATCTTGGAGGACGGGAGATGATAAACTGAATTAGAAAGGTAAGGTAAAGATATGGAGAAAAAAGCGCATATATTTTCGCTCCTGGTCAACAACAAGCCGGACGTGCTTGCCAGGATTTCAGGCATATTGGGTGGACGCGGTTACAATATAGACAGTCTCTGTGTGAACACCACAATGAGCCCTGAAACCTCAAAAATTGTCCTGACGACCACGGGAGATCAGGCCACAATCACAAAGATTGAAAAACAGTTAAACAAGCTGGTTGATGTCCTTCAGGTCTCTGATTTAACAGAAGATGACTCCGTTCAGAGTGAGATGGCGCTGATCAGGATGAAGGTGACGAAAGAGAATAAACCGGAGCTTCTGAAAGCTGTCGAGACATTCAAAGCCAGGATACTGATTATGGGACCGGTTTGTTGCATCATAGAACTATCGGGAAAGCCGGATGAGATTGAAAGCACACTGGCCCACCTGAAAACCATGGGTATTGAAGATACTGTCAGAACGGGAACGATCGCCCTGAAAAAATAAAGGAGTAATAAAAACATGTCAAAGATCAATATCGGCGGTGTGACGGAAGAAATAATTACCTCGGAAGAGTTTACCCTTGAAAAGGCCGGAGAGGTATTAAAGAATGAGACGATAGCTGTGCTTGGTTACGGCGTTCAGGGTCAGGGCCAGGCGCTCAACTTGAAGGATAATGGTATAAATGTCATCATTGGACAGCGTGAGAGCGAAGAGTTTTACTGGGGAAATGCGCTTAAAGACGGGTTTGTTCCCGATAAAAACCTTTTCCCCGTCGAAGAGGCGGCAGAGATGGGAACAATAATCCTGTTTCTCCTTTCCGATGCCGGACAGAAGATGGCATGGCCTGCCGTCAAAAAGCACCTTAAAGAAGGGAACGCTCTCTATTTTTCACATGGCTTTTCTATTGTTTACAAAGATCAGACCGGTGTAATTCCACCGGACCACATAGATGTGATTATGGTTGCCCCCAAAGGAGCGGGACGCACCGTTCGCTCTAATTTTCTGGCCGGAAGCGGCATCAACTCCAGTTACGCCATATTTCAGGACCATACCGGAAAGGCCGAAGAGAGAACGCTCGCCCTGGGCATTGCCATAGGCTCAGGATACCTCTTCCCCACCACCTTTGAAGATGAGGTTCACAGCGATCTTACGGGGGAACGCGGCGTCCTGATGGGCTGTCTCGCCGGCATTATGGAAGCCCAGTATTACTTGCTCAGGAAGCACAACCACAGCCCGAGTGAGGCCTTCAATGAAACGGTGGAGGAGCTGACCCAGAGCCTTATAGGTCTCGTGGGTGAAAACGGCATGGATTGGATGTATGCCAATTGCAGCACGACGGCCCAGCGTGGAGCGCTCGACTGGAAAAACAGATTTCGCGATGCTGTGGCACCCGTTTTCGATGAACTATATGAGAGAGTTGTTTCCGGCAAGGAGACGCAGATTGTCCTCGATGCCAACAGCGCCCCCGATTACAGGGAAAAGTTGCAAAAAGAACTAAGTGATATGAAAAATATGGAGATGTGGCAGGCTGGAGTGGCAGTCCGCTCCCTCCGACCGGAAAAACGTGAAAAGAAATAGGTATCCGTTTACCGCAGAGAGCGCAGAGACGGCAAAACAATTAGCTTATGATTAACTGGCGGGCGGGTGGCATGGACAAACTTGTTTGTCCGTGCGTAGCTCTACTCAACTGTTGGCTATTAGTTGTGTTGAGGCGCTAAACCCAACAAAAGCCTTTGAGCTTTCAACTTTCAGCTTGTCCGGGTTAGTTGGTTAAATGGTGAATGTCTTTGAACCACTCAACCACTCAACTACTCGACGACTCAACAATTTAACGATCTTAGCTCTTGGCTTACAAGAATAGTTTCTCTGCTCTCTCTGCGAGCTCTGCGGTGAACGCTTACCAAAGAAATGGGAGGCAAACATATATGCGAAGCGACCTGATGAAAAAAGGTCTGGAAAGGGCGCCCCACAGGTCTCTGTTCAAGGCCATGGGATATACCGACGAGGAAATCTCACGTCCGCTGATCGGTGTTGCCAATTCCGCCAATCAGATAGTTCCCGGTCATGTTCATCTTGATATGATTGTCGATGATGTCAAAGCCGGAATACGAATGGCGGGAGGAACGCCAATAGAGTTTTCCACTATCGGGGTATGCGATGGCATCGCAATGGGTCATGCGGGTATGAAATACTCTCTTGTCAGCAGGGAGTTGATCGCTGATTCTGTTGAGATCATGGCGACCGCTCATCCCTTTGATGGCCTTGTTCTTGTCCCCAACTGCGACAAAATAGTGCCCGGTATGCTGATGGCGGCTCTTCGCTTGAATATCCCCTCTATATTTATAAGTGGAGGGCCAATGATGGCCGGCAGTACGGCAGGAAAAACGGTTGACCTGATCAGCGTATTTGAAGGAGTAGGAAAAGTTAAGTCCGGCAGTATGACTGAAGAAGAATTGAAATTATTAGAAGACTGCGCCTGTCCGGGCTGCGGTTCATGCTCCGGCATGTTTACGGCAAACTCAATGAACTGCGTCACCGAGGCCCTCGGGCTCGGCCTGCCTGGGAATGGCGCTGTCCCTGCTGTACACGCTGCCCGCAGGCGGCTTGCGAAGAGCGCCGGGATGAAAATCATGAATCTTGTAATGAAAGGGATACTGCCGCGAGATATCGCAACACTCGATGCCTTCAAAAATGCCATCGCTGTAGATATGGCCCTTGGATGTTCCACCAATACCGTTCTTCATATTCCGGCCATTGCCCATGAGGCTGGCATAGATGTGGATCTTGCCCTCTTTAATGAAATCAGTGAAAAAACTCCGAACATATGTCACCTGAGTCCCGCCGGCCCTCATCATCTCGAGGATCTCGACATGGCGGGAGGCATTCAGGGCGTTATGATGGAGATTAGCAAACTTGGTGTGATCCATCCGGAATCCATGACGGTCACGGGAAAGACTGTGGGAGAAAATTTAAAGGGTGTAAAAATCGAAAACAGAAAAGTGATTCGATCTGTTGAAGACCCATATTCAAGCATTGGCGGAATAGCCATACTTAAAGGCAATCTGGCCCCTGACGGCGCCGTGGTCAAGCAGTCGGCTGTCGCTCCCGATATGTTGATAAATGAAGGCCCTGCCCGTGTCTTTGAATCAGAGGAAGAGAGCATTGAAGCTATCCTTGGCGGTCAAATCCACCCGGGTGATATAGTTGTTATCCGTTACGAGGGCCCAAAAGGGGGACCCGGTATGAGGGAGATGCTCTCCCCGACATCGGCAATCGCCGGCATGGGGCTTGACAATTCGGTCGCTCTCATAACCGATGGCAGATTCAGTGGGGGAACGCGAGGCGCCGCTATAGGACATATATCTCCGGAGGCGGCCGAAGGTGGCCCCATCGGCCTGGTAAAAGAAGGGGATATTATTCTGATAGATATCCCTGAGAAAAAGATCACACTCAAGGTCGGCAATGAAGAAATAGACGGAAGGAAAAGAAACTTCAATCCACGTCCACCAGCAATAACAAGCGGTTGTCTTGCCAGATACGCCAGGCTGGTCACATCGGCAAGCACCGGCGCCATCTTTAAAGGGTAGGTAGTGCCTGAACGAGAACCTCGCTCAGGCACGGTTTTGAGTTTTGGGTTTCGAGTTTCAGGTTCAAGGTTGACAGTTTTGTAAAAAGCTCCGCTATGCCGACGTGTTGGCATAGCGGAGCTTTTTACGAGTTCATCAAAGGTAGGTCAATGGAGAAACTTCTTCTTTTCGATTTTGACGGGGTCGTCGTCGATTCGCTAAAACTTTATAAAGAATCTGTCAATCTCTGTCTAAAAAAGATCGGGAAACCGGCTATAAAAAATCACGCCGATTTCCTCGCGCTCTTTGATGAAAACTTTTACGATGCCATCCGCAAAAAAGGGATCGATGTCGCAGAGTTTACCAAGGCGTCAGCGGCTGTTGCACCCACATTAAATTATGATCACGTCTCTCCGTTTTACGATCTGGAACCTGTCCTAAAAAAACTTAAGAATAACAACATCCTGGTCATTATCTCCTCCAACTCGGCCTATGCCATTAATCTGATGCTTTCAAAGTATAAATTTGATCGTTTTTTCCGGAATGTGCTGGGATGTGAATTTATGTTCAGCAAGAGTGAAAAAATTATCCATGCCATGAATGAATTGAACTTCGAAAATGG
>JAUWNZ010000257.1 GCA_030612385.1 Pseudomonadota bacterium
CGACGAAGAATCTCAATGATATCAGATTCTTCGCTATCGCTCAGAATGACAAAAGAGTATTTCGGGAAATGTAAAAAATCAAGGATATCTATGCTGTTATGAGTTTTTTATGTCGGCTCAAGGACAGTGCGTCTGATGGTCAAATTGTATCCCCCTGCTTTCGAACGGGACGTTACATCGTAGCCCCATTTTATGAGCTTGAGGCTGGGGGCATTGCCCTCCATTGTTATTTCAATGCCTGTAATGCATCTTGGATGCACGCAGGAGCCGGTGTTGTAGTAAACCGCCTCGGGTTTGAGCTTTTTTCCGATCCCTGAAGCTGCTGCTGTTTCTGTTTTAATAGATCTGCGCTCGGTAAGGGAGAGGTTTTCGTACACCGGACGATGGGTGTGGCCTGCTATGATCATGTCAATATCTTTGTCGTTGTTTATGGCTAACTGGTAGAGCTTTTCGTCTATTTCGCCGGATAGACCAGGATTGGTGGCAGCCCTTGTGGGATCTTTTAAACCGCATCTCTGAAGGCCTGGCCAGAAGTTCCGCACGAAGAATTTACTGAAGGCTGCCCCGCGGCCGCTGCATTTGGGATCCACCTGGTGGCCGTGCCAGAGGAGTATGCGGACTGCTGTTCCGGCATCAATAATTGCGGCCTCATAGATGCAAATGCCGGGGAATATCCTGTGAAGGATGTTCTCGTTGTTTTTCCACTGGATGTCGTGATTGCCCCATATCTTGATGTAGCGGGTCTTTTTCTGATCGGAGTCGTGAAATTCTCCGATCCTGTCATAGATGGAGGTGTGGGTGATGTATATCTGTTCAAAGGTCTTGTTTTCCCAGAGTTCTTCGGCATCGCCAAGTTCTATGTAGGTGAACCCCTCCCTGAGATAATGGTCGAGGGCGCATTTGTAGATGAGGGAGTTGTGGGCGAAGTCGTCGGAGCCGGTCCCGTCACCGCGATGCATGTCGGACATGATGATGAATTTTGTGTCCTGCTCCAAGGCTATTGATTTGATTCTTGTGGGATTTATTTGGGTCATTTGATTTCTCTCCTTGCCTCACGCAAAGTCGCAAAGGCGCTAATGAAAATAAGGGGGTAAGGGGGTAAGGGATATGGATTTGATTTTTGCGGGGGTCATCTGGTGTCAAGCCATTGAATCAAATATTTGCCGCCGAGCTTCTCTATTTGCGTAATACATCGGCCTCCAATTGTCAAGGTTTAACTCCGAAGTGAAAGAAGCGGTTATTTCAGGGTCAGCCCCCTTTAATTACGCCCATTGATCGAGTTCCTCCAGTTGAAAATTTCTTTTGATGAACTCGTAAAAAATCAGGTAAACATCCCGTGTCATTCTGAGCGATAACAAAGAATCATTTCAAAAAATACTTGACATTATATTGAGGAGGATTTACTTTTAATAACAAGGGGTTCTGAATTAAGATTCTTTGAGAACCGACAAATGGCAAACTATCCGTGAGTGTATGACGCACGGCAATGGATCGCTGGAAAGGTGATTGCCGGGCCGCTGGGATTCTTTTTATATCCGGGAGGAGAAATAAAATTATTAAGGCCGAAAAAGGACACAGACAGGTATGACTTAAAAAGAATAATTGTCATTTTAGTATCCCTGGTTTTTTGTTCTGCCCTTTATGATCCTGCTTTACCCCTCATATCTCAAAACGAAGATTGACTTTGATGTTTATATCAGGGAGCATAACTCAACATTCCCTCTGTAACTACGGTATTGATCCAGACGCCATAATGCAGGTATTGTTATTATAATCAAAAAAAGATATAAAGTCAGATATTAGAAAAATTGAAATATCAACTTTTTATAAAGGAGAAAACGTATTGAATCCATTGCAGAAAAATATAGCGCTCTGGCTGGTAATCAGCCTTATATTTGTGCTTCTGTTTCACCTTTTCAACCAGCCGCAACAGGCAATGGAAACCATTGTCTACAGTGATCTTATCGGCCATATCGAAAGAGGTCAGGTTATGGAAGTCACCATTCAGGGTGAGAAAGTTACGGGTAAATTGATCGACGGAAGAAGTTTCAGGGCCTACGTCCCCAGGGATGCGGAACTTGTTTCTCTTTTAAAGGGAAAAAAGGTGAGGATTGCCGCTAAACCTGCCGGGGAATCACCATGGTATATGACCATTCTCATATCATGGTTTCCCATGCTTCTACTCATCGGTATATGGATATTTTTCATGAGGCAGATGCAGGCGGGAGGGGGGAAAGCCATGTCCTTCGGTAAAAGCAGGGCGCGGCTTATGACGGACAAATCGAAAAAAGTGACCTTTGAAGATGTTGCCGGGATTGACGAGGCCAAGGCGGAACTTGAAGAGATTATAGATTTCCTGAAGGATCCGAGGAAATTCACGAGACTTGGAGGCAGAATACCAAAGGGGGTACTCCTCATAGGACCGCCCGGCACCGGAAAAACACTGCTGGCCAGGGCAATCGCCGGCGAGGCGGAG
>JAUWNZ010000026.1 GCA_030612385.1 Pseudomonadota bacterium
ATATTCCAGAAAGGGAGAAAAAGCGGACGAGGTCATAAAGCGGATGGCAAAGAAAAAGGGAGAAGAGGTCGTAGTCGTCACATCGGACAGGGATATAGCAAACTCCATCAGTAGAAGTGGATGCGTCGCCATCTCTTCTCCGGAATTTGAGGTTAGGATGGACGGGATGTTTCGTTATGAATGCCCCGATCCTGATGATGAAGACTCCCTCAACGAAGTGTCCGGTGGAACCAGAAAGAAAGGACCATCGAGAAAGATCCCTAAAAAAAAGAGGGCGGCGCTTGAAAGGATAAAAAAGTTGTAACTGTTCAGCCTAAGCAGTTATATTGATCAAGAGACGTTCAAGCACAAGTCTCGGGTTTTTCCCGGTAGTCTTCAGTATAAGATCGGCATCTGCGATGGCTCCCAAATGCTCCACCAGGTTCTCGAAGGAAAACCTCCCGGAATTTCTTAGCGCCTTGTAAATTACATAGGGATGCTGAGAGGCAAACCCGCCACTCTTTTCACCTGCCTTCTCACCCGATTGACCGGTCAACTTCTTTATCTCAGGATAAACAGAATTCTGGAATCGGTTGTAATCCATTTTGGGACGGAACAAACTCAACTTCTTCGATCTCAGAAAAATCTTCGCATGAAGGAGAAGCCTGATTTCCCTGTATGCCATCTTCAGAATAACAAGATAGTGGACGCCACCATCCAGGATATCATTCAAAGACAAAAGGGCTCTCTTCAGATTCTTACCGGCCAGGGCAGAGGTCAAATCAAATATAGAATCCTCTTTCGCTCTTTCTATAACAGCCCCAACATCCTTTTCCTCAATCAAGGATCTGTCACCGGTATATATAACCAGCTTTTCCAGCGCTCCCCTGAATTGTCTCAGGTCAGAACCGGTCATCCTCTCCAAAGCCAGTGAGGCCCCTGCCGTAAGACTCTTTCCCTTTTCAGCGAGGAATTCTTTCGTAGTATCTCTCAGCAGCTTCTTCCTGTTTTTCTCGTCCCTTACCTGAGAAAAACCAAGCACAACTCCGATATCAGATACTACTTTGAAAAGTTTTTTCCTCCTGTCAACAGAATAATCGGCCGCAAGTATCAAACAATTACCTTCCGGCAGACCACCTCTTAAAACTTCCTCAATGGTCTCAGTGTCCTCCTTGTTCTCAAACCGTGAGTTCCTTACAACGATGATCTTTTTCCCGGGAATAAGGGGCGGGGTAAGGATGGAGTCACATATACCGCCAATATCTTCATTTTCCCCATTTAGATAGAAGAGATTAAAGTCATTCTTCTCCCCGGAAAGAACAAGGTTGATTATCTTATCAAGCGCATCATTTACGAGATACTCTTCATCCCCACATATGAGATAGCAGGGGGCAATCTTCCCTTCTTTAATGTCATCAAGGGCTGTATCCAGGGCAGCTCTTCCCGAATCACTTGATACGAAACTCACTTAGCCTCCAAAGACGCTTGCATAACTCATGTCCGTCCAGAAATGGTTTTTTTTTAATACCTGCGTCTTTGTGCTTTGAGAAGTCTCCTGCGGGCCTCAATAGCCTTCCTCTTTTTTTTCACAGAGGGCTTCTCATATGCCCTGCGTAACTTGAGTTCCTTGAATAGTCCACTCTTGGAGAGCTTATTCTTGAGAACCTTCAATGCCTTTTCCACGTCATTGTCAAATACTCTTACTTCCAATACACTACTTCCTTTCTCTATTTACAAGGGACATGATCTGCACTCCAACAATGGTTATTATCCCTTTACTTGAGCAATCTTTCAATTGCCGGTACAAAAAAGGCGGCACAGCATCGCTTCAACACGCACTGCAACCATTACCCCCTCTTTCCCATTTTTTATATCCCTCTCATCACTCACAACCTAACGAAACAAGAGGGCTATTCAAGTTCTTTCCGCTCCAGCTCGCCGGCTACAATATCCCTCAACGCTCCTAAGAATTCACCATTCTCTTTACAGTTTCCCACAGTTACTCTCATACAGTTTCTCAGAGCTCCTGGAGCGTTGAATTTCCTTATCAAAATCCCTCTTTCAATTAAACCTTTATATACACTGCCTGTATCAAAAGAACAATTAAAAAGAATAAAATTTGCGTCTGAAGGATAGGGACGAATTCCATTAATTTTCGATAGTCCCTTGAATAGGTCTTCCCTTTTGCTAACAACCTCATCCGCCTGTTTTTGAAAGTCCACTTCATTTTCAACATAGAAGCGGGCTATAATCTGTGAAAAAGCATTCAGGTTATATGGAAGCCTTACTTTGTTCAGCTCCCTTACCAACAAGGGGCAGCCTATAAAAATACCTATCCTCATGGCGGCAAGCCCCACCTTGGAAAGAGATTTTAATACCACCATGTTTTCATACTTGCCAAGGTATGGCAGGAATGTCCTTCCTGAAAAGTTAGAGTAGGCCTCATCAACAACCACGATACCATTTGATGCCCTTATTACAGCCTCTATTTTGTCTGGATTAAAACAATTGCCGGTAGGATTGTTCGGGTAGCTCAGAAATACAAGCTCAGGGGACCTGTTTTTTATAATTTCAAGCATGGAATCCACATCCAGATCAAAGCGATCATCAAGGGGAACTTCAATCACCCTGTGACCGGTATTTAAAGCAGATATTTTATACATGGCAAAGGTGGGAACTGGAATCATAACGCCTGAAGCGCTCCCCCTTATTGCTACCAGAAGGATCTGGATAAGTTCATCAGAACCATTTCCGATAATCAACATATCATCATCAACACCGTAGAGTCTGGCGAACCCCCTCCTGAGTTCGGGGGAACCGGGTTCCGGATAACGGTTCAGGGGAACCTTTCCCAGGCTCTCAACAATCTTGCTTTTCGGTGAAGCGGAAAGGGTATATGGGTTTTCATTTGCGTCGAGTCTAATCCTGCAGGAGACGTTGGAAGCACAATAAGCCTCCTGATTTAACACCTCTTTCCTTACAAGGTTTTTTATATCCATTGATAAACGCCTTTACCCGTTCAGGGTTTCGAGTTTCGGGTTTCGGGTTTCGGGTTTTTAACTCGAAACTCGAAACAACAAACTCGAAACTGTACATGAACAATGAGTTACGACAATATCTCCAGATCCTTTGGCATCTTTGTCAGAACCTCACAACCCTCATCTTCAACCAGTATCGTATCCTCTATCCGGATGCCACATAAGTCAGGTATGTAAATACCCGGTTCTATTGTAATCACCATCCCTGCCTTTAGATAGCCTTCCGCTTTGGCGGATATCCGGGGAGCTTCGTGAATATCGAGCCCCACGCCGTGACCTGTGCTATGGGGAAAATATCTCCCCATACCAGCGCCCTCTATATAACTCCTCACAATCCTGTCAATCTCCCTGCAGGCAACACCGCCCTTTATAGAATCCAGCGCCCTGTTATGAGCGTCTTTGACAATAGTGTATAACTCTTTCTGTCTGTCAGTTATATTCCCAATGGCATAAGTACACGTCTCATCGGAGTGATAACCGCCATATACCGCCCCATAATCTATTACCACAAAATCCCCATCTTCAAGCCTCCTTAATCCCGGCTTTGCGTGGACCATGGCGGCGTTTTCCCCGGATGCTACTATTGTTTCAAAGGAAATTTCCTCAGCGCCCCCGCCTCTCATTCTGTACTCCAATTCCAGTGCGATATCTTTTTCCATGTTACCCGGTCTGATCAGCTCCAGGGTTGAACCAAGCGCCTGTGCCGATATTCCGGTCGCTTTCTTTATCAATTCTATTTCATTTCGGTCTTTTATTGCCCTTATTGCGCTGAGCTCATCAGATATCGGCCTCAATTTCAAGCCATTTAGTCTATCTTTCAGACCCAAATAGTAATCATAATTTATCGCCGTCGATTCAAAACCGACGCTCAGTAACCCCAAACCTGTAACAACTTGAGCGATCCCATCTGTTTTATCTTTATATTCAAAAACCTCCGCTCCTTCAACTTCCCCTCTTGCCTGGGTTATATAACGCCCATCAACCATTAAGACAATCCTGTTCTCTCCGAAAAGAAGAACCCCGTCGCTTCCTGAAAAACCAACAAGATAGCGTATATTCTTCATATCAAAAAAGAGGATGGCTTCTATTTCAAGGCCGGCCAGTTTTGACCGAATGCGAGATATTCTTCCGGAATAAAAACTCATATGGGGCTCCATGGATGGTTTGTATCTCTTTTCATCCCCTTAAGCTTTTCCAGCCACCTGTTCAACTCATCGATTACCAAAATCCGTTTCCCTTCTGAAAGCTCCCTCGATTCCCTACCTTTCAACGTGGTCTCGACATCTTTTAACATCTCCGCCGCCCTGATATCTCCCGAATCTGACCCGAGAATTTTCTTTAAGACTTCTCTCGCCATCCCGAGATGTCCTTGTTTTATGTAAAGTTCAGCCAGAGTTATTGTGCAAAGATCGGATGATACATTGTCAGAACCCCCCACATTCTCCACCTCCGGCAATAAATCACCGTCTAAAGCGCCGACCAGAGAATCAAGTTTCGTAGACACTCCTTTCTCGATGGGCAGCCCGGAGTTAAGAGAAACAAACCTCCCGTATGCCTTTGTTGCTTTTTCGATAAGACCTTTTTCCAGGTATATATCCCCAAGATATTCAAAGACACGGGACCACTTAAGGATATCGTCTTCCACGCTCTTCAGAAACTCCAGGGCCTCTTCTATCTTCTCCATCCTGACCAGCGAAGACCCGGCAACGATCCTTGCATCCACATCGCCGGGAAGCCGGTCAAGCCTATCCCGCGCCAAAGCGGCGGCCCTGTCAGATAAACCCTCCTTCAAATGCACATCTGCCCTGGAAAGAAATTCATCTCTTCCTTCGATATCCCCAAAGATGATATTGTCTTCCACCGTCTTTTTATCCTCCAGCCCATAAAGAAATTCTAAGTGATTTAACTTCCCCATCCGGACAAGCCGGAAGAGCTGAAAGCCCCAAGCTCAAGCTCGAAGCCTGTAGTCATTCACTACTTGAAATTGGAAATTAGAAATTCGGGAGAAAAGTATGAAGGCCAAATTTCCAATTTCTATTTTCTAATTTCAACGTCTAGTGAACGCTTACTAAATTCTTTTGCCATTTTTGCACGAATTTCACAATTAAGGGACTAACATACCACCAAAATCGTGTCAAGAAAGAAGCCTTCTCTGCCCGCTAAAATCACAGATGGATACAAAAAATATTCTCCCAATGCGAGAGGCTAATCTTCTTGACACATGTCCAGGAATCTGTATGATTACACAGGTATCCGATAGAGAACCTGTATGGGAGGAGATGTTATGGGCAATGTGCCAATCAGCAGAGCAGGATTTGAAAAACTGAAAAGGGAACTGGAATATCTGAAAAAATTTGCCGTGCCTGAAAACATAAGGGATATCGAGGAAGCCAGAGCCCATGGCGATATATCAGAAAATGCCGAGTATGCGGCAGCCAAAGAAAAACAGTCGTTTATTCAGGGGAAGATACGGGAAACGGAAAATAATCTTGCCAACTCGGTTATTATCGATACGAAAGGTCTGACCAATGATAAGATAGTCTTTGGCTCGACCGTTACTATCGAAGAAGCAAAGACGGAAGAGGCCATCAGATATCAACTTGTTGGACCCTTTGAATCCGACATGAAAGAAAACAAGATCTCGGTTACATCTCCAATTGGAAAGGCCCTCATCGGGAAAGAGGCAGGTGATGAGGTCAAGGTTAATACACCGGGTGGCATAAGAGAATTTGAGGTTATCGATATCTCAATAAATGGCACAGTATAGAGGTAACTATCTCAGAAAAATACAAAGCTCACTATGAGAAAGGTAGGAACGAGAATAGGGATCGAGTATTTCAACATATATCCAAAGAAGCTTGGCATGCTGATGCCGGCTTCTTCGGCAATTGATTTCACCATAAAGTTCGGGGCATTGCCTATGTAGGTATTGGCGCCCATAAAGACAGCGCCTGCCGAAATAGCCGTTAAATAGTGAACAAAAGCGGGATTAAATGTTACGCTGTTTACGGCAAGCGCACCCGGCACCATGGCCTCCGTCATCCCAAGTTTACCCAGCGCCATGTTGAAAAATGTAAGGTAGGTCGGCGCATTGTCCAGAAATGAGGAAAGCACTCCCGTCACCCAGAAATAATGCCAGGGCTCCTTTACCAAAGCGACAAAGCCTGCCAGGGCGCCCCCGCTTCCAGCCTTCAGGATCGCCAGGGCCGGGATAATCGTCATAAAGATACCGGCAAAGAGTTTTGCCACCTCCTGAATCGGAAACCAGCTAAATTCATTGGCTTCGCGAAGCCTGGCCGGTGTAATGAACAGAGACAGCAATCCCATAACAATTATCAGTATATCTCTTAATATGTTCTGGTAATGCCATTCAACACCCATGACATCGAAATAGCCAGCCTTCCAGTAACCGCTCATGAGAACCGCACCGATTAGACCTGCCAGAAAAATAAGGTTGAATAACCCTTCGATCTTCAGTGGAATCTTCTCTTCTTCTTCAGGCGGTTGAGACTGGAGTTTCTCCTTCCTGTAATAGAAACTATCGATAATGAAAAACATGACAAGAAGGATCACTGATGCCAATAACATCTCGCGCAGTAGGCCGGTTGTAACCCAGAAGAACGGAACATTATGCAGAAATCCTAAAAACAGCGGCGGATCTCCCAGAGGGGTCAGTGAACCCCCGATATTTGCCACAAGGAATATAAAAAAACATATAACATGCACCTTGTTTACTCGATCTTTGTTTACTCTTAAGACCGGTCTTATCATGACCATGGCGGCCCCTGTCGTCCCTATCCACGAGGCCAGTATTGTCCCTATCAGAAGCAATATCGTGTTGACGGCAGGGCTCCCCTTTAAGGAGCCGCTAACGACGATACCTCCCGCGATGGTGAAAAGCCCCCAGAGAAGGATTATAAAAGGAATATAGTCGATAAGATAGATATGCAGTATTTCGTATAGCGCAACACGATGATAAACCAGAAGAAATGGCGCCGCAAAGACCAGCGCCCAGAAGGCCGACACCTTGCCAAAATGGTTATGCCAAAAATGCGGCGCAGCAAGGGGAATTATTGCTATGGAGAGCAACATGCCGGCAAAAGGAATAACCGACCAGATAGGCAAGATAGTTCCGATATTACTTCCATGGTGGGCAGCCGCCTCATTCGCACTGCCGGCGATACATGGGGCTGCGGCAACCAGCATGCATAGGATACTAAACGGAACAAATATCAATATGCTTGAAAAGAATCTTTTTGTCGACATTACAAGTAATACCAGGTTGCATTAATTGTAAGCGTTCACCGCAGAGAGCGCAGAGAGCGCAGAGAAATTAGCCTTGTAAGCCAAGAGTTAGAGTCGTTCAGCTCTAATCATTTTCGTATCAGCTCAATAAATAGGGGATTACATCTTTGAAATGTTGGTCTCGTTCCATGGTAAGCGTTTACTGTTCACGCCTAAGCTCCCGTCTCATAAAAAAACAAGCCAAGAGAGTTATACTTTCCCGGCTTGTCTCTTACCTCCGTTTATTGAAAGGCCAACCCTCAACCGCTACAATTCCCGGATAAGAAACGCCATTAACATAGCTCAACAAGGTAACTTTAATGGCCTGGCAATCTCAATATGGCTTGCGGTAATCCCCCCATAGAGAATTACACACCTGCCTCGAGAGCTGTTTTACGCATTTTCTGAAACCTTAAGCCTGTTTCCTTCCTTTTCTATAACGCTTACCGTTTTCTCATAATCGGGATCATCTCCGGAAATGCGGGCCAATTTTTGCTCTGCCATCTCTTTGTCTTTCTGTGCTTTATCCCTGTCAATCATATCCGCCCTTTGAGCAGACTCCACAAGAACCGTCACTTTATCGGACGCCACCTCAGCGTAACCTGTATCGATGGCATAATATGTCTTTCTGTTACCTTCCGTATAATTAAGCTCGCCAAATTTAATCCCGCTCAGAAGCGCCGCATGTCCGGCAAGCACTCCGAATTCACCCTCACTGCCAGGTATCGTCACATCTTCGATCTTACCACTAAAAACCCTTTTCTCCGGTGTAACAATTTCCAAAAATAGTTCATCGGCCATCTATAAGTCCTCCAACCACGACATCACATCTAAGCCGCAAGCTTCTGGGCCTTTTCTACTGCCTCTTCAATAGCGCCAACCATATAAAATGCCTGCTCGGGAAGATCATCATACTTCCCTTCCAGGATTTCCTTAAACCCTCTTACCGTATCGGGAACCGACACAAATTTACCATCTGTGCCGGTAAACTGGGCTGCGACAAAGAAAGGCTGTGAAAGAAATCTCTGAATTTTTCTTGCCCTTCCGACGGTCAATTTATCCTCATCGGAAAGTTCATCCATGCCAAGGATCGCTATAATATCCTGAAGGTCTTTGTACTTCTGCAAAGTAATCTGCACTTCCCTTGCCACCTTATAATGCTCCTCGCCCACCACGCTCGGGTCCAGTATCCTGGATGTTGAATCAAGCGGATCAACTGCGGGATAAATCCCCAGCTCTGCGATCGGTCTTGAGAGAACAACTGTTCCGTCCAGATGGGCAAAGGTCGTTGCCGGGGCCGGATCGGTCAGGTCGTCAGCGGGTACGTAAACGCACTGAACGGCAGTAATAGAACCCTTGTCGGTGGATGTTATTCTTTCCTGGAGTTCCCCAAGGTCTGTAGCAAGGGTTGGCTGATATCCAACTGCCGAAGGCATCCTGCCGAGCAGTGCCGACACCTCGGAACCCGCCTGGGTAAACCTGAATATATTATCAATAAAGAGAAGTACATCCTGTCCTTCCACATCCCTGAAATACTCAGCGGCTGCCAGGGCCGTCAGCGCGACACGGGCTCTCGCCCCCGGTGGTTCCGTCATCTGCCCATAGACCAGAGCCGCCTTCGCTATGACACCGGAATCCTTCATCTCGAGATAGAGGTCGTTGCCCTCTCTTGTTCTTTCACCCACACCGCCAAATACGGAGATACCTCCATGATGCATGGCTATATTGTGAATCATCTCCATCATGACAACAGTCTTACCGACTCCTGCGCCACCGAACATCCCCATCTTTCCTCCTCTTGGGAATGGCACCAGCAAATCTATAACCTTAACGCCTGTCTCCAGGACGTGCACCGTTGTATCCTGTTCAAGGAATGTCGGGGCAGCTCTATGAATCGGCATCTTTATTTTTGCATCTACAGGTCCCAGACCATCAACGGGCCTGCCGACAACATTCAGGATCCTTCCAAGGCATTCCGGCCCCACAGGCACCATAATCGGCGCGCCAGCATCCTTCGCCTCCATGCCCCTTACCAGACCATCCGTTATATCCATCGCAATGCACCTGACAACGTTATCACCAAGATGCTGCGCCACCTCCACAATCAGATTGCCCTCTTCATCATTGATCGTTGGATTTGTTATCGAGATAGCGTTCAAAATGTTTGGGAGTTCTCCCTCTCTAAACGCCACATCGATCACCGGACCTATCACCTGCACTATGCTTCCCACATTCATAATATCTATCTCCTTAACTAAGGGTTGAAAACTAAAATATCAAAATTCAAAACTTGAAAATACAATATCATCCTCATTTTTAATATTTAATATAAAATTTATCCCTGTGCCAATGCCTCGGTGCCACCTACTATATCCATCAACTCAGCAGTAATGGCCGCCTGCCTTGCCTTATTATACTTTAGTGTAAGATCCTCAATCAATTCATCACAGTTCCTGGTGGCATTGTCCATCGCCGCCATCCTTGCGCCATTCTCCCCGGCGGACGTTTCCACAAGCGCCCTGTAAATAAGAACCCGAATGTACATGGGAAGAAGCTGCGCTATGAGAAGTTCCTCGGATGGTTCATAGATATAATCAAGCATCTCTTCGGGCTTTATCTCCTTCTCTTCACCGATAGAGGGCAGGGGAAGCAACCTCACTACCGTCGGCTTCTGGATGCTCACACTAACAAACTCATTATAAATCAAATATAACTCGTCGTATTCTTCCGCAATAAAGGGAGGAATAACATCTTCACCAATCCCGACAGACAGGCTCATATCAAATGTTCCGAATACATCGACATGCTCACTTATAATATTCACATTTTTCCTGAGGGAATCTCTCCCTTTTTTACCTACCGGTATTAATGACACATCTTTACCTTCATCTGTCTTTTCCCTGACGAATCTTCCTGCTGCCCTGATTAAATTTGAATTAAACCCTCCACAAAGCCCTCTGTCCGAGGTCATACAGATTACTCTAATCCTCTCCGGTTCCCTCACCGCGAGAAGCGGATGTGACGCAGAATCCACACGAAGCGCCAG
>JAUWNZ010000160.1 GCA_030612385.1 Pseudomonadota bacterium
CTTCAGCCTGAATCTGCGGTGAGCGATTACCGTAAAAATAAAAAAATGAGGAGGTATCATGAGGGATAGACCACGATCATCACAGTCGATTGAACAGTTGATTGAAACTCAGTGTCGTAAATGGCAGGTTATGGGTAAAGAAAAAGATAAGAAGGAATCGGCTCTCCCTTGCATAACGGTTTCAAGAGAGCCAGGCAGCCTGGGCCGCCAGGTGGCCAAAGAACTTGCCGGCCAATTGGGCCTCGACCTGTTTGGTGGTAAGATAATTCATGAAGTGGCCAAAAGCGCCAATATGAGTGAAAGGGTTGTCGAATCTCTGGACGAAAAGAGGCGTTCCTTCCTGAATGAGCTTGTGGAAACTATGGAAAGAAAACGCCACCTCTGGGACTATGAGTACTTGAGTCATCTCACGAAGGTTATACGCACTATTGGCGAATATGGTCCTGCCGTGTTGTTGGGCAGAGGCGCGAACTTTATACTTCCTCCTGATAAAACCTTCAGAATCAGGGTTATCGCCCCCTTAGATGTGAGGATTAAGAACTTTGCCGATGAGTTTGGCGTCTCTAAAGATGAGGCGGAGCAGCATGTGAAAAACGTAGGTTCTGATCGTAAGGCTTTTATCAGAAAATACTTTCATACCGACATAGCGGATCCAATACATTACAATCTCGTGATAAATACTAAAGGCTTAAGTATCGATGCTGTCGTAAAGATTATAAAAACCGCCTTGGAGTCAAGGATGGTTACACGGTAACCGGAATAGGATTTGAGTATATCTTATTCTGAATCCTTTCTTGGAAGTGTATACCTCGGAAGGTCACAAATTGCGGTTTTCTCGGAGAGTACCTGCCTGAGGCCTGATGAGAATTTCGAGTATAAGAAAAACGTCCTTGTGTATCAATGGAACAATGAATATCTCCCATTGAGAACCTCCTTGTCGCTTCTCACTTTAAGCGGTTCACGTCAAAGGAGGTTCTCTTACATTCCCGGAAATGTCTAACTTTACGAGTCCTCCGGCAAAGCAGGGGGGTTTACCCGGGATTAATTGTGGTTCCGGCTTGTCCGGGTTAGGCGAGGGAGACTTCATTCTGTCGACCCCAAGACCCCTTTTATTTACATCAGAATTTCCAGAATCGCTTTCTGAACATGAAGACGGTTTTCTGCCTGGTCGAACACTACAGAGTGGGGACCATCCATCACCTCGGCGATTATCTCCTCTCCCCTGTGGGCTGGAAGACAATGCATGATAATAACACCGTCTTTTGCGTGGCTGATCAATTCTGTATTTACCTGATAATCTTTAAATACCGTGGCCCTTTTTGTGCTTTCATCCTCCCTGCCCATGCTTACCCACACATCTGTATAAATAACATCGGCGCCGGCAGCCGCCTCGGAAGGATTTCGATAAAGTGTCACGTCGCCCTCTTTTATTCCTTTTTTAAGTATGTTCTCATCCGGTTCGTATCCCGCGGGGCAGGCAAGGGTGAGTTGAAAGGACAATCTTGCCGCCGCATTTATCCAGGAGTTGGCTATATTGTTTCCATCGCCCACATAAGCGATCTTCATGCCTTCATAACTTCCGTTCTTCTCTATAATCGTAAACAGGTCGCTCAATATCTGACATGGATGAAGGAGATCGGTCAAACCGTTTATGACCGGGACAGTTGCATGGATTGCAAACTCATCGACAGATTCCTGAGAAAATGTCCTGATCATAATGCCATTTAAGTATCTCGACATTACTCTCGCGGTATCAGCTATCGTTTCGCTCCTTCCAAGCTGGATGTCGCGCGTGCTGAGAAATATGGCCATTCCTCCTAACTGATACATGCCGGCTTCAAAGGAAAGTCTCGTCCTCGTCGATGATTTTTCAAATATCATCCCGAGAGTTTTTCCCTCTAATGTCGAGCAGGTCCGTCCCTCTCTGAGCATCTTTTTCAGACTGCCGGCCCTTTCAAATATCTCTTCAAAATCGGCCTTTTCAAGATCGTAAACACTTAAGAGGTCTTTTTTCATTGGTCTTCCATAGCCTCGTCCAGCACAGAGACGACTCTGTCAATCTCTTCCTCTCCTATGGTTAATGGAGGAAGGAATCTCAGAATATTGCCGCATGTGCAGTTTATCAACACACCTTTATTCATGCACTTCCTTACGATATCACTACCTTCCTCAACAAGTTCCATTCCAATCATCAGACCCTTTCCCCTCACCTCCCTGACGACAGGATGTCTTTTCTTCAGCTTGCTTAGTCTCTCTAAAAGATATGCCCCCATTCTTCTGCAGTTTTCCAGCACGCCGTCGTTTAACAGGGTTTCCATTACTGCAAGTCCGGCAACCATTGCGAGCGGGTTTCCTCCAAATGTAGAGGCATGGCTTCCCGGGACAAAGGCGGATGCTATCTTATCTGTTGCCAGCATCGCTCCCACAGGAAATCCGTTCCCCAGGGCCTTGGCCAGTGTCATAATGTCAGGTTCGATTCCGCAATCTTGATAGGCGAACAGGGTTCCGGTGCGCCCCATACCTGTCTGAATCTCATCTAAAATAAAAAGGAGTCCATTGTCGTCGCAGATTCTCCTGACTCCGCGAAGATAATCATCATCGGGTATCTTCACGCCGCCTTCCCCCTGAATCGGCTCAACTATGATCCCGCAGGTTTTTTCCGTTATGGCCGCTTTTAGGGCGGAAAGATCATTAAAAGGGACGTGCCTGAATCCTTCGGGGAGGGGAGCGAAACCTGCGTGGAATTTGCTCTGCCCTGTCGCCGCAACAGTTGCGAGGGTGCGTCCGTGGAAAGAATCCTTCATGGCGATCAGATCATATCTGTCTCCCGGCATATAATCACAGGCATATTTCCGGGCGAGTTTAAAGGCTGCCTCGTTGGCTTCTGCGCCGCTATTGCAGAAGAAGACCTTGTCGGCGAATGAGTTTTCAGCGAGAAGCCTTGCAAGAATGATTTGTGGTTCAATGTGATAGAGATTTGAGACATGGGTAAGGATACCTGCCTGTTTTTTGATCGCCTCTGCCACCCTGGGGTGGGAATGACCGAGACTGCAAACGGCGATCCCTGAGATAAAATCGAGATACTCCTTCCCGTCGCTGTCCCACACCTTTGCACCGGAACCTTTTACCAGCACAATCGGAAAACGACTGTAAGTTCCCATGATATATTGATCAGAATGTGCAATAAGTTCTTCCGTAGTCATAGCGTTTTTCCCTCGTAATTGCTCACCATCTCCGTTCCAATTCCCATATCGGTAAATATCTCCAACAGTATTGCATGACTCAGACGACCATCGATGATATGAGCCTTCTTTGTTCCGCCTCTCAGTGCCTTCATGCAGCATTTTACCTTCGGATACATGCCTCCTTCAACGACGCCCGCCTCGATCAACCCCCTTGCCTCATCATCATCGATGGTATTTATAAGTTTACCTTTCGCATCAAGAACACCTTCCACATCGGTCAGCAGCACAAGCTTCTCTGCGCGCAAGGCTGCCGCCACCTCGCCGGCAACGATATCGGCGTTGATGTTGTAGGTTTCACCGTCATCTCCAACACCGACAGGCGCTATGACAGGAATGAAACCGTCTCTTGTCAGCGATCTGATAATATCTGTGTTAAGTTTTTTAACCTTACCTGCGAGCCCCAGATCTATAATCTCCGGCGGCGTATCTTTTGCCCTGTCGGCGCTCAAAAAATATCTTTCCGCCTGAATGAGATTGCCGTCTTTTCCGCTCAGGCCGACAGCTCTGCCTCCGTGAAGGTTGATGAGTCCCACTATCTCTTTATTTACGTTACCGGCAAGAACCATTTCCACAATTGTCATGGTTTCCCTGTCCGTCACCCTTATTCCCTGAACAAATTTTGAGTCTTTTCCCAACCTTTTCAAGAGACTCCCGATCTGCGGACCGCCGCCATGCACAACGACAGGGTTGATACCGACATATTTCATCATG
>JAUWNZ010000068.1 GCA_030612385.1 Pseudomonadota bacterium
GAATCCACCGGAAGTTATAGGTTGGGTTAAGAAACGAAACCCAACAAAAGCCAGTAGCAATGGTGAAGCAAGTATGTATTCCCACACAGGAGCGTGGGAACAAGGGGAAATCAATAATTTAGTATTGTGTCCCCGGAATTCGTCCCCGGAATTCGGAAATCAATAATTTAGTATTGTGTCCCCGGAATTCGTCCAAAGACACATCAAGCTTGTCCTCTGAATGAGTATCCTTTATACTGGTGACCATCATAAACGGAAGGCTCAGATAATGAACATAAACGGACGTCGCTTAAAAAGGGAGGATAAAGCATGATTTACGTCATCGCCACGGTTGATGTCGTTGATGGGAAACGATCGGATTTTTTAGAAGAATTTCGAAAGGTCGTCCCTCAGGTACGAAAAGAAGCGGGATGTATCGAATACGGACCGACGATGGATGTGAACACGGGCATCCCTGCTCAGCAACCGGTGAGAGACAATGTTGTAACCATCATGGAAAAATGGGAAAGCATCGAAGCGCTGCAGGCACATCTGACAGCCCCTCACATGACAACGTATTTTACGAAGGTAAAAGATCTCGTCGTCGGCACAAAGATCGAAATACTCCGCCCGGTCTAACAATCGCCCGCTCCGCCCGCGGTTTATAGTAACGTTTAAGCACAATAGCAGAGGGCGCTCAGAGGTGTCGAACCGAACCCGACATTGAAACGATATGGTAACGTATAATCCATGAAATCGTTACAACTGATAAAACCGTATTTTCTGGAAAAGAGATTTATCATCTTTTCCGGTGTCCTTTGCCTCACCATCGTTGACTTTCTGCAGCTCTTCATCCCCCGTGTCATCAAATGGGCCGTTGATGATCTGACAGCCCTTCAGGTCGACCCAAACGGCCTGCTCCGCTACGCGTTGTATATTGTCATCATTGCCGTCATGATGGGTCTCTTCCGGTATGTGTGGCGGCGATGCCTTATCGGCACGTCACGACGAGTGGAAGAGGGTCTTCGTAATCAGCTCTTCGGACATATCCAGACCTTATCGGCTTCGTACTTCGACACAACGAAAACGGGCGAACTGATGGCACATGCCACCAATGACATACAGCATGTCAGAATGGCAACCGGCATGGGCATGGTAGCTCTCACCGATGCAGTTGTTTTGGGAATCGCGGCAATCGGGTTCATGGCGTACATCAACACAACGCTGACGCTGTTTGTTCTGATTCCCATGCCGTTGATCGTTTTCAGCGCCCGCTTTTTCACCAGAAAGATGCACCGCCTCTACCAGGACGTGCAGGCATCCTTTGCCGACATGACGGAAGTCGCGAGGGAAGGTTTTGCCGGCATCCGCATCATCAAGGCATACACCCGGGAAAAAGATGAAACGGCGCGATTGGAAACAGCGTCCCGGGAATATGTCAACCGGAACCTCGGACTGGTCAGAATCACGGGATCTTTTTTCCCCATGATGATGCTCTTTTCCAACATGAGTCTCGCCATCGTTTTATATCTGGGCGGGCGACAGACGATCAGCGCCACCATCTCAACAGGAGATTTTGTCGCGTTTATCAGCTATCTCGGCATTCTCACCTGGCCGATGATGGCCATGGGGTGGGTTGTCAACCTGATACAGCGGGGAACGGCATCGCTCGATCGAATCAACAGAATTCTCGAAACACAGCCGGAGACCGATGATCGTACCGACGCCCTGTCACCGGACGTTGCCTGGAAGAGCCTTGACCTTTACGATGTCTCGTTTTCATACGATTCGCTAACGCCGCCGGTACTTGAAGGCATCACACTGTCGATCAAACAGGACCAAACCCTGGGCATCGTCGGTCCTCCCGGCAGTGGTAAGACAACCTTGCTACAGCTCATCCCGAGAATTTACGATGTCTCCGGGGGAGCGATTCTTCTGGGCAGCGTCGATATTCGCCATATGAAGCTCAGCGATCTCAGGTCCCGGATCGCCTTTGTGTCCCAGGAACCGTTTCTGTTCGCCGGAACGATTCGTGACAACATAACCTTCAGAAATAGAGAAATCACCGATGGAGAGCTGGCAAAAGCCATCGATGACGCACAACTGACCGAAACAATGGCATCGTTTCCCCACGGCTATGAAACGATCGTGGGAGAAAAAGGCATCATCCTTTCGGGGGGACAAAAACAGCGCATCGCCTTGGCCCGGGCGATCGTGCAGGATAAACCCATTGTCATACTCGACGACCCGGTCAGTCAGGTTGATTCGGAAACGGGAAGCGCGCTTATCAGATCTATGAAATCGCTGGCGGGATTGCGGACAATTATTATCGTTTCGCACCGGCTCTCAGCCGTTCAGTTTGCCGATATGATTATCGTGCTCGATGGCGGTCGCATTATTGAATCGGGGCCCCATGAGCAATTAATGGCAGCCGGCGGCTATTACGCCCAAACATTCCGCCTCCAGGCATTAGAAGAGGAACCCAATGGCAACTAATGCCGCATATTTCGAAGAAGAAAAACTCGACAGATCATATGATCTGAGATTGTTGAAATGGCTCTATCCCTTGACGAAACCATACAGGATTCCTCTGTTGTGCTCGATTATCCTCGTCATTTTAATTACCATGCTCGATTTAGCGCTTCCCTATATCACCAAAGTTGCCATCGATAGATATATCGTGCCGAAAATGGAGACGACGATTTTACCCACCGATACCGTCGGTGATTCCAAAGCGCGGTATCTCAAGGTTGACATAACGGAATCACAAACCGCCGACATCGTTCGACGATATGCGCCGCTCTTTACCAGAGAGGGATCGTATGCTTTGATACGTTTCGATGACCTCACCCATCTTGACAAAAAAGATATCCTCGCGCTACGGAAAGGAGATCTCGCCGGTGTCAGCGTCATAACCCTTCTGTTCCTTGCCCTGATCGGCGCAAACTTCATTTTTAATTTCGGGCAGGTTATGATCATGGAATATACCGGCCAGATGATCATGCACGATTTGAGGATCAGACTTTTTGACCACATCCAGGGGCTGACGGTGGCATTCTTTACCCGCCATCCCGTCGGTCGTCTCGTTACCCGTGTTACCAACGACACGCAGAATATGCACGAATTTGTCACCTCCTTCATCGCCGTCATATTCAAAGATATCTTTTTGCTGGCGGGAATAACCATCGTTCTCATCACCATCAACTGGCGACTGACCGTGATCACCTTTACAATTCTCCCCCTGGTCGTTTATGCGGTGATTCACCTCTCAGTAAAAGCGCGGGATGTCTACCGGATTCTGAGGGTCAAGATTGCGGACATCAACACCAGCTTCTCCGAAACCATCGGGGGGATCAAGGTAATTCAGCTCTTCAGGCAGGAGCGGGAGAACTACCGCCGGTTCGAACGCCTGAATCATGAATACTATCAGGCGGGGATGCGGCAGATTCATGTGTATGCCGTCTTTATGCCCATCATCGAATTGCTGGGAGCCTCCGCAACGGCGCTGGTGATCTTTTACGGCGGGGGGCGTGTTCTCACCGAAGGCATGAGTCTCGGCGCCCTTGTTGCGTTCATCGCCTATATGAGAATGTTTTTCCGTCCCCTCAGAGACATCGCCGAGAAATACAACATCATGCAGAATGCCCTGGCATCCGCTGAGCGGATATACCAGATCATCAATAACCGGGAATACGAACACCGTACCGACGGGAAGGCATATGAGAAGCCCGGCCTGCCGGAGAGAATCGAAGACATCATCATGGAAGACGTATCATTCAGTTATGTTGCCGGAGAAACGGTACTGTCGAAGGTATCACTGCACATACGGCCGGGAGAAACGGTGGCATTAGTCGGTCCCACCGGATCGGGCAAGACAACGCTGATCAACCTGCTGACCCGGTTTTATGAACCACAGGCCGGCAGGATTCTTATCAACGGGCACGACATACGAACCATCGACATCGACCGGTTGCGATCTAAAATAGCCCTGGTCACCCAGGACCCATTCCTCTTTTCGGGAACGATTCGCGACAATATTGTAAATGGAAGCAAACACATATCGGATGAGGAACTCGACCGGATCATCATCGCATCGCACTGCAGATCCCTGATAGACAAATTGCCGAAGGGAGTTGATACGGAACTTGCGGAAGGGGGATCATCAGTATCGAGCGGCGAGCGGCAATTGATTTCCATTGCGCGAGCCTTCGCCCGCGATCCCGATCTCATTCTGCTGGACGAAGCCACATCGTATATCGATTCCGAAACGGAACAAAAAGTTCAGGTGGCCCTTTCTAACCTGATGAAAGACAGAACGTCGATCATCGTGGCTCACCGTCTTTCCACCGCCCGCATGGCTCACAGGATCTTTGTGCTCAACAGACACAGAATCATCGAAGCGGGAACGCACCGGGAACTGATGGCACAAAAAGGATTTTACTTCAGACTCCATCAGCTACAGCAATAACCATCACCCCACCGCAACCGGTTATGGCCAATATTTCTTCGCGTATTGAATAGTAAATGTAATAGCTCAATAAATAGGGGCAAACCCAAGTATGTAAGAGTGATTGTGGATCATAGCCCTTTACTGCTTGAGACTCGAAATTGGAAATTAGAAATTGGGGGGGGCGATGAAATGAGTTTACGCATTAACAGCACAAAAGACGGGAGGCCAAATTTCTAATTTCTAATTTCTAATTTCAGTGAACGCTTACCGTGGATTGAGACCAACATTTCAAAAATGTAATCCCCTGTTTATTGAGCTGATACTAGTAAATATTCTAAAAACGGTTTCAGGAGTAGCAGTTATCTACAATTTGAAAACTTATAGGTTCTACCTTTCTCTTCCTTCTCGAACGATATCTACTATTTCTTGAGTCGTAATACGCGCTTTAATTGAAGGAACATCTGTCAAGCTTGGGGTCAAATCTTTATTCTTTAATATTCTCACAGCGGATCCTACCATAAATATGCCAAATCCCCATAAATTCAATGATAAGGATTTGATAACCAATTTCTCCCATTAAATCTTGATAAACTCGTAAAAAGTCCCAAAAACGTCATGCCGGACTTGATCCGGCATCCAGAACATATTGAAATTACTGGATTCCGGCTTTCGCCGGAATGACGAAAGATGGTATTCTTCGACTTTTTACGAAAGCATCAATCTTGGAATGGATAGTCGATAGTCAACGACTGACCCCTCTTCCCTGAGTGGTATTATACAGTTTCCGCAGAGTTGATCTTACTGAGATTCAGTACCGCTAACCTTGCCATACTTTGCTGAGGGCTTCACGGTAATAACTATTTTGCCGCTTTCAGCATAGATATTCGTAATATCAACATTTATGAAGAGGTCTCTCTTGCTCAAGGTTGTTTTGATTGGTTTCAATTCACTGATTTTTACGGGATATTCTATGCCGCTTAACCCTTCCAGCAAAGCATGGAAGAGCATCTCCCCCTGACTTACGTTGTCCTTGTCTATCACACCCTGGACATGAGGCGTTACAAAGAGTAATTTTTTATTTCTGTCATACCGCAGCAGCGTTTCCCAATTATTGCGCAACTTGACATCTCCGACAGCAACTTTTATGAGTTTATTGACGATCTTTGTAGAATATTCAACATTTTCCCCGACGATATAGGACGAAAAGGTGATCTTATCTTTTACGATCTCTAAATTATCAATGGATTGAGCACTGAAGGAACCTGTAAACTTCTTTCCAAAATCAAATTGACAGGGCAACAGATCCTGGAGGATAGCGGCCACGCTTTCCGTTGGAAGAACAATAGTCATATCCTGTCTGTTGTCGCTCTGCGCGAAGGTCTGAAAATGCAATAATAGAATTGCCGTGATCAAAGCTACTATGAGGATGACTAACTTTTTCATAATTCGTTCCCCCGTTAGGAAGTCAGTCGGCAGGTGTGAAGCCCAGCATAACAACTGTCTGGTTAACTGCCGACAGGTATTAGTTATTTCTCTGTAACTACTCACGTAGTCAGGCTGAAGCTATTTAGTGCCTGAACGAAAACCCCATCTTTTTGTCATTTCGACCGAAGGGAGAAATCTTCAAACTTACGTATGTTCAATGCCATAAGATTTCTCGCTCCGCTCGAAATGACAACTTTGGATAGTTTTCGTTCAGGCACTATTTAGGCTGAAGGCTGAAGGTAACCGAAAAACACGATTGCCGCACTTTGGCAGAGAAACAGCAGATTTTTGCATCAAACATGGCTTCAAAGTATGCCGTATTCCCGCTTTTACTAACAGTCTTCAGCCTTCAGTCTATCTACCTGAGTAGTTATTTCTCTTCGCTATTCTCTTTCATCTTTTTAGGCTTTGCGGGTGTGCTGTTCCAAATAGTTGGTTCAGTAAAGCGTTTCCAGCCCCATTTAAGAATACCGACAAGGGTGAATGATATCCATAGCGCCCAAATGAGCATTGCGGCTCGGTATGCAAACATTGGGACCGAAAACACCCATGCCCGAGGGAGGGTATTGTCACTCATGTCCTGATACCATCTTAAAAGAGAACCATTTGAACCGTTTCCGACGATGTTCATGTCAGGGTGGCCAAGCAACCCGTGTGAAATTGCATATATTAGAGAACCCATAGCCAAAACGGTTAAAAACCCTATAATGAGCTGTACCGCATTAAATTGCCTCTTATCAAGATTCGCGGCCTTTTCTCGCAAATCAAGAGCAATCAACCATCCGACTACGAGAAGGCAGGCCCCGAGGTTGCTCATGGACATCCCTATCCCCAGTAATATCCAGTGATAAAATTTAAGAGGTGTCAGACCTGTTTTAGAAAGGCCAAAGGCTATAAGGACAATGACCAAGAGAACCGACCAGAAAAGAACAGCCGGTCCTACAAGTTGTTCACCGCCAACAAATAACGGCCAGCGACTATGCGGCAAAAAGAGATCAGTACTTGCATTTACACTTTGGGTTCCGAGATCGATTTCTGACGTTTTGAAT
>JAUWNZ010000207.1 GCA_030612385.1 Pseudomonadota bacterium
TCTGGGGCGATAGTAAAATCCTTCGAGATATCCGGCGGTCGTCAATTTCATAAGATTTTTGTATCCCTGGATATTCTTGACGAGGGTAACAAGATGATGTGACGAAGCCTGGCGGGGATTCTTTTCAAAGCGGCTTTGGGGAGCGACATACAGTTCGCATCCTATTATGGGTTTGATCCCGTAGTGGTAGGCCTTCTGATAAAAATCAATCGCCCCGTACATATTGCCATGATCGGTAATGGCAACGGCGGGCATTTTATACTCTCCTGCCTTCTTGAAAAGGTCATCGAGACGAATAGCGCCGTCAAGAAGGCTGTACTGCGTATGTACGTGAAGATGGACAAAGTCGGCGTGCTGCATGATAAATTTGCTCCATATTTGAGCTCATAAGCTCGTGGGTCGTAGTAAAAATAACAAAAACCGTAACTGTTTGAGCTGATAAGCTTATCAGCTTTTTGGTTCCGGCTTGTACGGGTCAGGTTGTTTTTCTTTCCGCCTATCTACCTGAGTAATTATAACAAAACTACCACAGGCAAAGGGCGCTTTCAAGCACAAGATGCAAGAAAGGATTTTGGAAATACTCAGGTTCAAAGTTCCGGGGTTCACGGTTCAGGATTAAGCAGATGAAACAAGGGTTCTATTAAGAGACGAACGCGGAGTTCATCTTTAGAACGGAAATTCGGACTTTTTACGACTGCATCATCATTGATTCCCCCCTTTTCTTTCTAAATCTGTAATTCGAGGCGAGAAGCTATCAAAGGCTGAAAAATATTCGCTAACCGGCAAATAAGTTGATAAGTTGAGTACGTCCCTCGGATCCTACAGGGCGGGGCATGCTTCAGGTCAATCAGTTTTTTAGCTGGTGGGGAAATTAAGTAATAGTTATATTCAGTAAATTCCGGTTAAGTTTTTGCATATGAGTGCCAATCATTCTGCTCTTTGAAATCCTCTGAAATCAAAGATTTCATAAAAGATCCTGTTGAGCAGGATGACATGGTCAAATATGGTACTTCAAAGCCGACTAGAATCATAATCAAAGCGAAAATAACTAATGATTAAAGTCAAAAAAACAAGAATTTCCAGGGTGTCACAAGGGGACATTTTGAGAAATGTCGACCATATTGAATATCTCTCAGAGAAACAGGGTAATATTGAGCTTTCCAAAATTGTATTCCCTCTGGTTATCGTTCTTACACAGGACTGCGATCTTGCTCAGGATTATAAATTTCGTTGGTCACGCTATGTTTCAAAAACAGAGGACAAGCTCCTTCTCTCTGTTTTAGTCGCTCCTATTTACAATGTTGAACATGTATATACCGGTGAGCAATTGACAGAGTTAGGTATGCGAATGGAGCAGATAAGCCGAAAAAAAACACCAGGTAGATGTCTACGTAATAATGAAACACCGAGATTCCATTATCTTGAATTTGAAAGTGGTGCCCCAATAGTACCGTCAGTTATTGATTTTAAACATTATTTTTCTGTAAATGTTGTTTACCTTAAAAAGCTGAAAGCTACTAACTTTGTATGCCAGATTTCAGAATTGTATAGGGAAGACGTGTCTCAAAGATTTTCAAGCTTTTTAGGAAGAATTGGCTTGCCCAATTAATATACATTATTGCCCAACCATGCCATGCACACGGATGGGAATTCCGCTATGCTCCATTCCCTCCGGTGATGGCCACGTTCGGTTCAACAGATGAGCAAGAAGAACACAATTCGTAACGGCATCGTTGTCGGTGTAGTGTCGGGTCTGATCCTCGCCATACTCCTCAGCGCATGGTTGCGCGGAGCTATCATCGTCATCGCTCAGTGGTTCTGGGCTGTCGTAGCGACCACCTGCGCGCTGCTTACGCACCGTCTTTTGACTCCTGTGTGGTTGCTTCTTCTCCTCGTACTTTTCGCCCTCGGCACCGTGCTGCGACTATGGAAGTTCTCGGATACAGATTCAGCAATAGCAAGGAAGAAGATTTTGTTAAAGAATTGGTCTCTATATTTAACGTTCGGTTTGTTGATCAAGAAATTGCTGAAAAAGTAATTGATATACGAAAGCAATGTCGAATTAAACTTCCAGATGCAATTATTGCTGCAACTGCTAACACTGACGATCTATGTTTAGTTACAAGAAATATTGAAGATTTTAAAAATATAGATGTTAGAATATTAAACCCATTCGATTAATCCTCATGGTTTGTTGCCGCAACGAAGTATGAAAATCCCCCCGATCCAATATCTGACGGAACCCGCTAATTGGGGGTTCCGTCAGATATTTTAGCGTTTTCGGTGGATTCGCTACGCTTAATCCACCCTGCGAACTACGATTGGTTGATTGCCGGAAACGAATCAACGAATTCCCTAACTTCACCCTAACCCGGACAAGCCGGAACCAAAAAGCTCTTAAGCTAATAAGCTCATCTTGTTAGGTTCAAGGTTGGCCGTTTTTTAGCCACTGAACCGTGAACCTGAGTACTTACGCACGGACAAACAAGTTTGTCCATGCCACCCCCGCCCGCCAGTTAATCCTAAGGCTGATTGTTTTGTCGTCTCTGCGCGGTGAACGGACATTAAATTCTTTTGCCATTTTTGCACGAAATTTACAACTAAGGGACTAACCCGGACAAGCCGGAACCAAAAAGTCGTAGGGGCAGGTCTGTGTGCCTGCCCTGCAAACCAGGGCAATCACATAGGATTGCCCCTACAACCGTTGAACCTTGAACCTGACAACTTGAGTAGTTACGAGTATTTTTTCTGATCTTTTCATATACCTGAAATCAAATTAATCCTTACCTTAATATAGTTTTTCCGGTAAATTAAAGTGTTATGTAATTGTAACTGTTTTGTTATCTCTGCGGTGAACCTTGCCTTTATTCAAAAGAAGCATGCCCTGTTTCGGGTATGGATGTTGCCAAATTGATTAGCGCTTCATGTATGGGAGAGAAAGATATGTCCTATAGATATCGATGGGTGATACTGGGGGTGGCATGGATGGCCTATATCGTGATGTATATGCAACGCTTCAGTATCCCCCCTCTTTCCCCCTTTATAAAGGGAGATTTTCATCTGACCAGTACACAGGTGGGTATGTTGATGAGCGCCAATGCGATAGGCTACGTCGTAATGCAGATGCCCTCCGGCTGGTTGGTTGACCGCATCGGGGTGCGGTGGATGTTGGGAATCGGTGAGATAAGCGCCGGCATTC
>JAUWNZ010000198.1 GCA_030612385.1 Pseudomonadota bacterium
TGCTGCGGGAAATGGGTATTGTATATGCGCAGCTTGAATCATCAGGTTACAACCTGCCTGTAACAGAGGTTTATTGTCAGTACTTTTTACCGGCAAAATATGATGATATCATACTCGTTGAAACCAGAATAGACTATCTCAGAAGGTCGATCTTAAAATTTGACTATTTGATCTGGGACGAAGGAAGGAAGAAGACATTAACGGAAGGATACACCATCCATATCTTTACTAATGACGATGGAAAGATAGTAAGGGCGCCAAAGACCGTCGCTGAAAAAATTGTGTAACTACTCAGCCGCAGATTCACGCAGATGAACGCAGATAGGTTTAAATACAAAGAAATCACGTGACTATACAGGTGGATAGGCTAAAGACTGTTAATTTCTTAAAAGAATTTAAAACGATCACGAAAGTCCGAAAATTACTAAAACACGAAATAACCGCGTGGAGACAGGAAACAGGAAAAAATACCGGTGATGATCCGCGTAGATCGGTGGCTAAATAATTACAAAAGTGACTACTCAGCCTACAACAGCTTCAGCCTGACTATGTGAGTAGTTACACAATTATGTAAACAGGAGACCATATGGCAAGGAAAATCAAAAAAAAAGATCTGAAAAAACCGGACCGGTTCCAGTCTTTTTTCGGTAAAACCATAAGATACGTATCTGAGAATAGAAACAAGCTTCTTCTTTCTTTGGGGATATTTGTCTTGATCATTCTTTCTTTGGCGGGATGGCATCTATACAGGTTAAACTATGAAGAAAATGCCCAGAGGATGTATTTGTCGGCATCCGGTTCAAATAATAATGACAAGATTGAGATATATAAAGAAGTTGTGAAAAAATATCCCCGGAGCAATGCCGCTCTGACGTCCCTTTACAATATGGGGAATATATATTTCAATCTCAATGATATTGATAAGTCGGTCAATGCCTATAGAGAATTTATCGAAAAATCGCATGAGGATAATGTCCTGATAACCCTTGCCTATATCGGCTTGGGTTACTGCTATGAGGCCGGAGGGGACTTCAATAAGGCCCTGGAGGCGCTTAATGTTCCAATAAAACACGGTGTCGGCGGTTCGTGGGAGGGAATAATTTACAGAAATATGGCAAGAATATACGAGGAGATGAATAAACCGAAAGAGGCTCTTGAGCGCTACAAAAAAGCGCTGAATCAAACAACGGATCCTGTTATGGAGGCGTTGATAAAAAGAAAAATATCGGCTCTCAATTAGTTTAGACTGAAGGAAAACTTGAAAAAATGCATAAACCGCCCATCTATGCTATCATTTTCAGTCTTATGTTCCTTTTTATCATCTATCCCCAGGAGGGGAGGGGAGGGGTAAATGATAATATTGAAAAGCAATTTGAATATGCGGAAAGTCTCTTCGAAGAGGGTGATTATTACAGAGCCATAACCGAATACAAGAGGTACATTTTTTTCTTTCCGGAAGGAGAAAAAACCGCAAGATCTTATTTCAGGATAGGCGAGAGCTACTTCAAGGCAAAAAAGTGGGCAAGCGCCATCGATGCCTTAAATGTATTTACAGTCAGATTTCCATACAGCCCGATGCAAAATGATGCCTTGTATCTCAAGGGAATGGCGGAAAAAAATCTCAAGAGATATGAAGAGGCCCTTTCAACTCTTGATAAGATAATAAAGGTAAGTTCCGGAGAATACAGAAATAAGGCGATCTATCAGAGCGCCCTTGTCCTCGTTGATATGGGGGAGTGGAAGAAGGCAAATAATACCTTTTCAAAGATCCCGGAGGAAAGTCTTCTCTTTCCCGCAGCAAGAAACTTTTCATCGGGGCTTGAGCATATCGACAATCTTCCCGTAAAATCTCCCGCGATAGCGGGCGGTCTCGCCGCGGCGCTGCCGGGCGCGGGACATCTGTACACGGAAAGACCACGGGACGCCATTGTTGCCTTTCTGTTAAATGGAGCCTTTATCTGGGCGGCAGTAGAGCTCTTCGATGATGAAAAGTATGTTGCCGGCGGCATCGCTACATTTATTGAGCTTGGCTGGTATAGCGGTAATATCTACAGCGCCATCGGCAGCGCGCATAAATATAACAGGAGGGTTAAAGATGAATTCCTCCAGAACCTGAAAAACAGAAGCTCCCTTTCATACTACCATGATAACAAGAGATCCTATGATTATTTAATGTTAAGTATGAGCTTTTGAGTTTAACATGCTTAAAAACATAGAGATTATAATATTGGTGGCATTTGTAAATATATGTGTACCATCTTATGGAGCAGATGGTAATTCATTTGTGCCATGGAATTTTAATAATCCAAAATTGGAAGAAAAAGCAGGAATATACCCGTCCTTCCCCGGATATTTATTGATGCGGGGCGTTAAGATCTTTAGCAAATACATATCTCCAGTCGACGGAGATCGTTGTCCCATGTACCCCACGTGCGCGGCGTACAGCCTTCAGGTGATTAAAAAGCACGGGTTTTTTTTAGGATTCATAATGACAGCGGACAGGCTTATTCACGAAAGCAACGAAATGGACTACGTGCCTCTCATAAAAGTGGGGGATAGATTCAGATTCTACGACCCGGTCAGCAATAATGATTTCTGGTGGTATGACGAGTTACGAGTTAAACCCAAAACCCAACGCGGAAATTTCTTTCATGATGTGTCAAGCGAACCGGTGAGATGTTTGGCGCCAACCATATTATCATTGATGTCTTGCGCGGCTCGCAGTCACAGAAGGTATTAAAGTTAGGGCGCCGGAATCCGTCAATCTACAAATGGAGATTTTTATGACACCGGCAGTCTTTATAGGGGCTTATATTGTTGATATAATAATTGGCGATCCCCGCTGGTTGCTCCATCCCGTGGTAATCATCGGGAGATTCATAAGTTTTTCAGAGGGGTTAATTCGACGTTCTTCACTTATTGATAAAAGGAATGGCGGAATAATTCTCTGGTTTGCCATCGTCATCCCCGTTTATTTCATTACGTTGGGAATAGCAAAAGAAAGTTTCTTTATCAACTCCCTGTTTGGCATGATTATATCGATTCTGCTCGCCTCCCTGACACTGGCAACGAGGTCACTTTACAATGAAAGCAGAGCAGTGATCGATGCGTTGAACGGCGGAGATATTGTGGAGGCGAGAAAGTATCTCTCCATGATAGTGGGAAGGGATACGGAAGACCTCAACGAGAAAGAGATTATTCGGGCTGTTATCGAAACGGTGTCGGAAAACCTGTCTGATGGCATTATAGCCCCCATGTTCTACCTGGCCATTGGCGGCGTTCCCCTTGCCATGGCATACAAGGCGGTCAATACCCTTGATTCCATGGTCGGATATAAAAACGACAGATACAGGGATATTGGC
>JAUWNZ010000081.1 GCA_030612385.1 Pseudomonadota bacterium
TTCGTTATGTGGAAACGAGTGGCTTTCTGACGAAATAGCTGCAAACATTGAAAGTATAGTGAACGAAGCTAAAAATATACATCGTCAAGTGGAAGTGACCCAATATCGCAAAGTGGCATGAGATAGCCGAACCAATCACTCCACCTGACCGCCAACAGCGCAGCGTTTTCTGCAATGCTCTGCCCCGCATCAAAGCAGGTGGTTATTCAAGGTCAGCGCTCCGCAGTGTTGGCGGCAGGTGAGTTCGGCCGTTGATCAGGCTCCGCTTCGCTCCGCCTGATCAACGGCCGGGGTGATCGGTTTTCCGGTCACCCCGGCCGTTATATGTGTGGAACAGATATGCTTAAGTTGATAGAAAATAATCATTATCATATTTGGACGGATGCACTGCATGCACGAGCTCTTTCTCATGAAACAAATAACAGATGGGACAAGGGCACATATGTTCGCTGGACACTTATGACATCATGGATTGCTCTTGAAATTGCATGCCAAGACGCTCTTGAAGATCCGAAGATTTCATACAGCTTTAAGAACAACTTGGATAAGGCGATAAAGGAGAAGTCTTTATCAAAGTTAGATTGGAGTAAAGGGATATGGCAGCAAGTTTCAACTTTACAGGAACTTACAAAAAATTGCGTTCACCGATTTTCTCAAGAGTCCGACTTATTTCCTGATGCAAGTGTTGCCGACGAAGCCATCATTATAGCCCGGAAGGCAATAACGGCAATATATAACCATGTTGGGAAAGATGCACCTCTTTGGGTAAACGATAATGAAGATCAAGGCTGGCCTATTAAAGGCATAACCTTGTTTGCAAATGCATATTCAACGCCGCCTGGCGTGGATGAAAACTCACCAGACACAATTAAAGTTACATATATTTATAAAGATAAAGAATGCATTCGTGACGTACTGTCCGCAAACACAGATCCAAATCCTTATGTTGATAGGCTCATTGAATCCATCGGATTGCCAATAAGCGGCATAAAAGTATACAGAGGGAAAGAAGTAATTCAAGAAATTCAGTTCCCAATGGATAAGATACGAGGCATATAACATCAAACTGCACAGGACGCCAAACAGCCGGCGCCTGTGAGTTTCGCGTTATGCCTCAGGAACTCAATTATTAGCAGATAAATCAAAGGATAAGTTTATGACGCTACTAAAATATACGTATTGGCAAGATGGTGAAATGTGGCTCGGGTATCTTGAAGAATATCCTGACTATATGACTCAAGGAGAAAACATGGAAGAACTTCAGGAAAATCTTAAAGATATTTACCAGGAACTTATTAGTGGCGTTATTCCTTCTGTACGGCATGTTGCTGAGTTGGCTGTCGCATGAAAAGGCGAGAACTAATATCAAAGCTGGAGAAGATGGGTTGTATTCTGATCCGTCACGGTGGGAAACATGATTGGCAGGAGATTGGCAGGAGATTGGGGTCAAATCTTTATTCTTGAATCTTGTCTGGTTTTGTAGTATCATTTTTAAATGTCTCGACCGTTAAGAATCCAATATGAAAACGCATACTACCATGTGACCTGCCGGGGCAATGCCAGGGAGGATATCTTTGTTGATGATGCCGATCGGAATGCCTTCCTTGAACTTCTGGCGCGATCAGCCGAGATTTATCAGGTGGATATCCTGGCTTTCGTTCTCATGACCAACCACTTTCATATCGTCATCAAAACCCCATTGGCCAATCTCCAGGAATTCATGCGCCACTTCAACATATCCTATACTTCCTGTTTCAACCGGATTCATCATCGAGTAGGCCATCTCTATCAGGGGCGTTACAAATCGTTTGTGATCGATGCCGACAACTATCTCATGGAAGTAAGCCGCTATGTGCACCTGAACCCGGTTAGAATAAAGAAAAATGAAATCCTTCCGGTTAAAGATCGACGGAAGCAGTTGAGAGGTTATCAATGGAGCAGTTATCCCGACTATATCAGTGAAACGACCCGCTACCCGTGGTTGGATCGTCATGAAGTCCTCGCGTATTTCGGAGGAGATGACCCCGGCCCCGGCGGCAGGGAGGTATATGCCCAATTTGTTGAAAGCGGCCTGAGTGTTGATATTCCCACTCCTCTTGAGAAGGGCAAAGGGCATGGTATTATCGGGGATAAATCGTTCATTGAGAAGATCAGCGCCCACTATTCCAAATCCATGGAAAAGCGTGAGGTGCCGTCATTAAGGAAAATTGAACGACACATAAATCCGGAAAGAATCCTCGATGCCGTTGCTGTGGTAACCGGAGTGGAAAAGACAGCGTTTCTTGCGAGGGGGTATCAGGGCATTGCCCGTGGATTGGCTATGGAATTGCTGTACCGACACGGTGGATTATCCCAGCGGGAAATCGGTGAATTGACGGGGATAGACTACAGTTCCGTCAGCGTGGGAAGAAAACGATTTCGGACACTGGCAGAACAAGACGAAGAATACAGAAAGCTTGTAACCAGGATTCAGGAAACCCTGTGATTCAAGAATAAAGATTTGACCCCACGATTTTCCCACGATTTTCCCCACGATTTTCACGATTTTCCGGCCCGGCTACGGCCCGGTAACCTTGATGAACCGCCCTACGCGGACCCGCTTGTGGGGTGGTGTGGGGGCTGGGGGAGAAAAACCCCCGGCTACCCGATCAGCCTTTTTTCTTTTTAATACTTTTTCTGGTTGGCTCTTTTTTGGGCGTGTTTGTAAACTTCGTTCTTGTTTCTTTTGCCAATAGCAATAACAAGTACACATATTTCGTCATCAATGACTTCGTAGACGAGACGATACCCACTTGCCCTTAATTTGATTTTATAATGATTTTCAAAACCGCGGAGTTGGTTGCCGTGTAAATGAGGGCATTTGAGGCACTCTTTTAATTTCTTTTTAAGCTGAGTTTGGATGGTGTTATCAAGCTTTTTCCATTCCTTAAGAGCCGTTGGGAGAAATTTCAGTTTATAATTCATCTATCTCCACTTCTATGGCTGAAATTTTCTCGTTTTGTCTTTCTTTTACTGTAATTCCAAGCTGATAATCTTCGATACTCTCTAATAACTCTTCATATGTTTCTGCAGGGATAAGGTACGCAGTTGGCTTATTATGGTTGAGGATAGCAATGGGTTCACCATCGGATTGGTCGATAAGTGCACTAGGGTTTCTTTTTAATTCCGATATGCTCGCGGAGCAGTTTGCTAAGACAGCTTTCATTTTGGCCACCATAAAATAATAGATTCAATTTCAAGTCTAAAATATAGTTATAATTTAGACCTAAACTGTGGGTTCGTCAATGGTTTTTTTGAGGCTAACCAGTTAGTATATAGTTTCGGTATAACTTTCAAGAAATAGAAAACTTGACAGATATTATTTTGATTTATTATGGTTTTCTAACTTTATAACTCCCAATATGTGTATTATCCGGAAAGACGGATAACTTCATGAAACAGATCCATTCTGGAATCAAGATCCTTTATGATGCTCTTCGGACGTAGTGTGGACGTAGTTGACAAGCTTGAATAATTCTTTTAGCATCCGGCCTATCTTTCAATAAGAAGGTAACAGATGCCACGACAAGCCAGTCTCTCGATACCTCCGTTAACTGCTTGAAAAGATACTCTTAAATTCGATTTTGTCAAGGGGGGCATCTCATCCGGTGCGCGAATCTTCCTCATCTTCTCACATATCAACTCTCCGAATCCCTCGCGCAATGCACTTCACGATTTTTTCTGTAGTTTTGGTGGGTTAGAAATAGACGAGTTTCACCGAATTGATATGCATAATTGTGCTCCTCATATGTCTTTCAACAGGCGGTTCGACGGGGAGCGTTCTATCTCATCCCTGAAAGCACCCAGTATCTTGGAGAGGGCTTTCGACTCGGCGGTCTGTGCTACGGGGATGGTATCGATCCCTTTATCCTCCAGAGATTCAATCACGAATTTGATGGTCAAGGAATTTATATCGCGGGCGGGCTGATAGGCTGCTTCTTTATTCTCCTCCGTTTGTATGTCAGAGATAATCCTGCAGGCGACCAGTTCATGGAGGATATGGTTTACCAGACGAATCGGGATTTCAAGCCGATGAGATATCTGCGCGGCGGTCAGCGGTTTTTCACCTTTTGCAAAGTTTGACACCAGCAGGTGGCTGATGTGAATGGAAAGGAGCTTCTTGAAGGAATTGCTGATCCGAAGAGAGTCAGGTTCAAACTCATAGGTATCGACATTCTGATGGGCAAAAGAAAATTCCGCGCCGAAGAGCACGATCAACCAGCTCAACTGCATCCAGACGAGAAACAGTGGCAATGCCGCAAAGCTTCCATATATAGCATTGTATTTTGCAGCCCCCACCTGAAAGGTTATATAGCCGAACTGGACAATCTGATAGATTGTTCCGGCAATGATTCCTGCCGGAATACCCGATTTAAAGCTCACCTTGGTGTTCGGCATAAAGATATAGAGAAAGCTGAAAAGGACCCAGACGATACAATAGGGCAAAAGCTTGAGTACGAAGAATATGACAGAACTGAATCCCCCCAGGGGAGCTACTTTTTCTACAATCAGTGTTACTTGGGTAGTTATAAAGACCGTCGCACTGCTCGACAGTATGAGGAGAATCGGACAGAGCAGCATCACGGAAAGATAATCACTGAATTTTCTTCCCACACTTCTCGATTCCTGAATCCCCCAAATATCATTGAACGAAGCTTCAATATTGCCCAGAACTTTTATGATCGCCCAGAAGAGTATGATGATGCCGACTCCGGCAAGGAGTCCCCCTTTCGTATTGCTGAGCATTGAATGGGCAAACCCTATGACTTGGGTAATAACATCTTCCTGTCCCTGAAACTGTTCCAGCAGTTGCCGCTCGAGGTGCTTTTCAAAACCGAATCCCTTTGCGATACCGAAGGCCATGGCCACCACGGGCACGATGGAAATCAGGGAATAGAATGTAAGAGCCGATGCCCTCAGTTGGCACTTGTCCTCGTCGAATCCCCGTGTTGAAAGGAGAAAGATCCTAAGTTGTTTAATAAGGAAAGATTTTTTACGCGGCAGGTCTTTGAGGCGCATCCTCCAGATATCGCCTTTCATGAAATCAACGAAGCCTGATACAGCACGTCTAAGGTTTTGCATCTTTCGTTTCTCCATACCAGGGCATAAAGATGGTGACAGCGACTATTGATCTTATACTTGTTTCAACAGAAATCATCCCCTATGTAATGTAAGAAAACAATACAGCTTGAGAATATATTGTCAAGTTGTATTGACAGACTCGTAAAAAGTCTGGGAAACACTCCTTTGTCATTCTGAGCGATAGTGAAGAATCTGATATCATTGAGATTCTTCGTCGCTCCGCTCCTCAGAATGACACTATGCGAACTTTTTACGAGTCCATCTGTATTGTATAGTTGAAGATTCGCTCATGTCGTTACTGTTTTTCACTGCCCCATACCATTGAGCGTTTACACGCGGCAGTGGAATCATGCACTTCTTCGAGTTGGATGAGAGGATCGTTTCACCTCACTTTCATTTTACGGTGACCGAGAGCGACAGGAGATAAAGAAACAAGGGTTCACGTCACCGGACTAAAGGTAAAGACGAGAGCAACTGATAATTTATCTGTACAATCCTTGCGATATCTCATCTTGTACATTTTTTTGATCTTCACAAATTCTCCGGAACCTGCGATAATAATTCAGAAAGAACTGGCTGGTCAAGTCCACGTTTGACTGTTACGATTGCCTGACAAAGGTCAACCGTAGACTTGACCCGTTTTCCATGACCCGTTTTCCACGTTTTTCCACTTGACTTATGTTAAGTATGGGGGTTCTTCTCCAGATTAGTTGATGCAAAGGATTCAAGGTGTCAAGTGCTTTCCTTCTAACGCTTTATAATTCTTAAGCATTTCACTTGCTCCCTTGACCACTTGAATCCTTATAATCCTACCAACTTTTTTGGAGATGATCCAGGATTGGTAATATTTTTTGATGGTGAACCTAATCAAACAGATTTGCCGCGTCAAAATAATAACGTGCTCTCAGCTCAATTCGGTAATCATTCTGTTTCTCACCGAATTCAGAGTTGTCAGACCCTGCGAGGAAACCGGCCTTCAGCCGCAATTCGAGGTT
>JAUWNZ010000134.1 GCA_030612385.1 Pseudomonadota bacterium
CTGGGGTTTGGGATGGGAGGTCTGGCTCGACGGGATGGAAATAACCCAGTTTACCTACTTTCAGCAGGTGGGAGGTATAGATCTGAATCCTGTATGCGCTGAAATAACCTATGGAATCGAACGAATCGCTATGTATCTCCAAGGTGTTGATAATGTGTTCGATCTGGAATGGACCAAAGGCATAAAATACAGGGATGTACACCACCAGAGTGAAGTCGAATTTTCCACTTATAATTTTGAGTATGCAGATGTTGAGATGTTGAGAAGGCTTTTTGAGATGTATGAGGCAGAATCGATTAAGATGGCTGAAAAGTATCTGGTGCTCCCAACATACGATTATTGCCTCAAATGTTCTCACGTCTTCAATATCCTGGATGCGCGCGGGGCAATCAGTGTAACCGAGCGCATCAGTTACATCGGAAGGATAAGAAATCTGGCGAGGCTCAGCGCCGAGGGGTATCTGAAACAGCGGGAGAAAATGGGATACCCATTGATGGGAAGATGGGAATCCTGTCAATGAAAATATCAAAATGAAAAATGAGAAATTTAAAATGAGCAGATTTCGTAATAGCTCAATAAATAGGGGCAAACTCCGGTATGTAAAAGTGATTGTGAATCTTGGCCATTCACGACTTGAAATTGGAAATTAGAAATTCGGGAGAAAAGCGTGAAGTCCAAATTTCTAATTTCTAATTTCAACGGTAAGTGTTCGCTTACCGTGGATTGAGACCAACATTTCAAAAATGTAATCCCCTGTTTATTGAGCTGATACGTTTAATCTGTGGATAGGATTTGATACCTTATGGGCAAAGAACTTCTATTGGAAATAGGAACGGAGGAAATCCCCGCCGCCTTTTTACCTAAGGCGCTAAGAGATATGGAGGGAATAATTCGGGATGAATTCTCCAACAACCGAATCAGGCATGGCCAGGTCAGGACGATGGCCACTCCGAGAAGACTCCTCCTTTACGTGGCCGATCTATCGGAAGAGCAGGAAGATGAGATTACGGAAAAGCTTGGTCCGGCCAAGAGGGTAGCGTTTGATGAAAATGGCAACCCAACCAGGGCCGCTTTAGGTTTCGCCAAGGGACAGAAGATAGATATCTCTGAGATTGAAACGGTAACCACAGAAAAAGGTGAATATATTTGTGCCAGAAAAGAAACAAAAGGTAAAAAGACAAAGATTATACTTCCTGATTTGCTGATTAAATTTATCACCTCCATATCCTTTCAAAAGTCCATGCGCTGGTCGAATCTCAATCTCAGATTTGCCAGGCCAATCCACTGGATACTCGCTCTTTATGGCGGCGAACCTATATCTTTTAAAATCGAGAATCTGAAAAGCGGCAGTAAAAGCTGCGGCCATCGTTTCATGAGCCCGGAATTCTTTGAAGTCAGAGACTTTGAAGATTATATGAAAAAAACAAGGGAAAGCTTTGTTATCGTAGATCCGGCAGAACGTAGAAAGATCATTTTGGAGGAGTCTAATAAGGCCGCTGAAAGCGTTTCCGGAAAAGTCCTTACCGATCACGAACTACTTGAAACGGTGACATTCCTCGTTGAATATCCCACGGTGGTCTGTGGAAGTTTTGACAATAAATATCTGAAACTTCCCAGGGATGTGCTCGTTACCTCGATGATGAAACATCAGAAATACTTTCCTGTAATCGATGAAGATGGAGGTCTCATTCCCTGGTTTATTACGATAAACAATACCCTGACAAGGGATCCATCCATGGTGACGCGGGGCAATGAAAGGGTGCTCCGGGCAAGGCTTGCCGATGCCGTTTTTTTCTTTGACGAAGACAAGAAAATCCCACTTGGAGATCGCGTAGATGATTTGAAAAACGTCGTATTTCACTCTCTTTTAGGCACCTCTTATGAGAAGGTCACACGGTTCAGGCAACTCGCCGTATATATAGCGGAAAAGATAAACCCGGACATAAAAGGAACTGTGGAACGGACGGCATACCTCTCGAAGGCCGACTTAGACACCCTGATGGTTGGAGAATTCCCGAATCTCCAGGGGATAATGGGCAGGGAATATGCCCTGATAGCCGGAGAAAACCCAATCGTGGCAAAGGCCATATATGAACATTATCTTCCCACTTCCGCCGGCGGCAAGCTGCCGGAAACCGACGAGGGGGCGATAGTCAGTATCGCTGATAAGATGGACACCATCGTCGGATGTTTCGGAGTAAATCTGGTTCCAACGGGAGATGCGGATCCGTATGCCTTGCGAAGACAGGCCCTCGGCGTCATCAATATTATTCTTGATAAAAATTACCGTCTCCAGTTACAAGATATAATAAACAAAAGCATCTCAATCCTCGATAGCAAATTAATGAGAACTCCGGAGGACACCAGAGAAGATGTCCTGGAGTTTTTCAAGGGGAGATTAAAGAATCAACTGGTCTCCCGGTGGCGCTCCTATGATGTGGTCGATTCGGTGCTTGCCACAGGAGCATCCGATTTGGCAAGGTCTCTTAAAAAGATAGCAGCCATGGAGAAATTCAAAAAACACCCTGACTTTGAACCACTAACTGTTGCCTTCAAGCGAGTGGGCAATATTCTCAAGGGTTTCAAGAATGGCGCTGTCGATGCCTCCCTGTTTGAATCCGATGAAGAGAGAAAACTGCACAATGCTTATCTTGAGATAAAAGGAAGAGTGAGCGCTTATAGTGACAGGGATGATTATAATAAGGTCTTGCTTGAACTTGCCTCCTTGAGAGAACCTGTTGATGACTTTTTTGAAAAGATACTCGTCATGGCGAAGGACGAAAAGATAAGGTTCAACAGACTTTCTCTGTTAGAGGAGGTATCGAGGCTCTTTTACGAGATAGCCGATTTTTCAAAAATAGTTACCGAACGCATCAATAGTGCCCGAACGAAAACCCCTTAGGATCTGTCAGGGAATAGGTGTTACGGGTTGGGCGCTCAGATTTAGGTTAGATTTAGTCGATACGATTGAACAAAAGCAGAGGAGTAGTTGTGCTATTTCGAGGATTTTGCGATTGGGGATCGGCTAAAGATGGCCTGAAGATGAGATGCATAAATGTGATACTTATTTCCTGACAGACCCTAAGACCATTATAGACAATACCGAATTTCACACGTTGACATAGATCATTCATAATGTTAATTTGTAGTTGCTTATGGCTTGAAATTAGAAATTGGATGGTATTATTGTAGGGGCAGGCCCCCGTGCCTGCCCTCATGATTTGGTGCAACCACCCAACACGGGGGCAACCACGGGGGGTTGCCCCTACGTTTTTCTCGTTCCCATGCTCCAGCGTGGGAATGCATTCAAACTCGCTGAGATTGCTTTCTTTTTTTAACTCAAAACTCGAAACCCAAAACCGTGCCTGAACGAGGTTTTCGTTCAGGCGCTATTTATGAGAGGACTCCGCGGCATCGTTAGACGTCCACTGCTTAATAGAATACATGATTGAGTCCTCAATAAAATCATACATGTTCTCGATGTTAATTTCTTTCCCGAATGAAATCACATATGCCAGTTCCACAACATATTCATATTCGCCCAACTCTAAAGTTTCAACGGCTTGTGTGTGGTTGCAAAGTATCACGGTAGAATCCTCTCCAAGGGAAAGCGAAAACGTGTTTGGAGGAATAGAGTATCCATTGAGAAATGTATTGAGAGACTTTTCAAAACGAAAAGCGGCAGGCACTGAGTCATTTTCCGCAATCAGACCCGGAAAAGGGTGATGATTCATCTTAAGAAGTTCGTCAATCCTCTCTTTTCCTGCTGCATTGAAAAAGGTCAATATAAAATAAGTATCGGTCGAAAAGATAAACCAGGACACATCCTGATTACGAAGAACTGGCACAAAGGACTTCTTCGCCTCGTTTGGAGCTCCAAGCAAATGTTTTTCTATGATGTCTTTCAATCGTTCATGGTCCACAACTGTATTCATGTCAAATCTCCCAGCGTTTTAGTGATATTAATTGCAAAGCAGCTTTTTTATGTGGTGAAACTTGATAAACTCGTAAAAAATCAGGGAAACATCCCGTTGTCATTCTTCTCTATCGCTCATAATGAGATACGGACTTCCAAGTAACTTAAATCTGCAAATATATTGTAAGCAGGTCATATTATTTGACATTTGCCAAAAAGCATGGTTTTACTGAAAGCGCAAGTTACTTTCCATTATAATACCGACGTGTCGGCATAGCGGAGCTTTTTACGAGACTGTCAAGATTATATCCGGGATTTCGTTTCGCTCAAGTGAAAGGAAATATTATTTGGATAGTAAAAGTTTATTATGGTGAACCTAATCAAACAGATTTGCCGCGTCAAAATAATAACGTGCTCTCAGCTCAATTCGGTAATCATTCTGTTTCTCACCGAATTCAGAGTTGTCAGACCCTGCGAGGAAACCGGCCTTCAGCCGCAATTCGAGGTT
>JAUWNZ010000259.1 GCA_030612385.1 Pseudomonadota bacterium
TTCTCATCTACATAATCAGCTAACATGTCATCGGTAATTTCTTCTAACATATCATCGATATCCGACCACAGATCTTCGCCCTTCAGGACTTTTTTACGCTGATCGTACACAACCTCCCTCTGCCTGTTCATCACATCATCATACTCGATGAGCTGCTTGCGTATATCAAAATTCTGCCCTTCCACCTTCTTCTGGGCATTTTCAATCGCTTTCGATATGAGATTGTGTTCGATCGGCTGCCCTTCTTCAATACCGATCCTGTCCATAACAGATGATATACGGTCGGCGCCGAATATACGCAAAAGATCATCCTCCAGGGAAAGGTAAAATCTCGAAGAACCCCCATCTCCCTGTCTGCCCGATCTTCCCCTGAGCTGATTATCTATCCGCCTGCTTTCATGCCTCTCCGTTCCCAATATGTGAAGCCCGCCTAATTCCGCAATGCCTTCACCGAGTTTTATATCGGTTCCCCTGCCTGCCATGCTGGTTGATATTGTAACAGCGCCCGGTTGCCCTGCCTCTGCGATTATTTCAGCCTCCTTCTCGTGATTTTTGGCATTCAGGACGTGGTGTTTTATGCCTGTCCTTATAAGGCGCTTACTCAAAAACTCAGACTTTTCGATAGATATGGTACCGACTAAAACCGGTCTGCTAATCCCGTGCAATTCTTTTATCTCTTCAACAACGGCATTAAGCTTTTCCCCTTCTGTCTTGTAGATAACATCCGAGAAGTCTGTCCTTATCATCGGCATATTTGTCGGAACGACAATGACATCCAGACCATATATCTCCTTAAACTCGGCAGCTTCCGTGTCAGCCGTCCCTGTCATCCCTGCCAGTTTCCCGTACATCCTGAAATAATTTTGAAAGGTAATCGACGCAAGGGTCTGATTCTCTCTTTCTATCTTTACCCTCTCTTTTGCCTCTAACGCCTGGTGGAGGCCATCACTATATCTCCTCCCAGGCATGACCCTGCCTGTAAACTCATCGACGATCAGGACCTCCCCCTCTTTCACAAGGTAATCGACATCCTTTTTAAACAGAGTATGGGCTTTGAGAGCCTGATTAACGTGATGAAGCGCCTCTATATTTCCGGGTTCGAATAGATTCTGAACCTTAAGATATTTTTCCGCCTTTGCCACTCCATCCTCTGTAAGGACAACCGTCCTGCTCTTTTCCTCTATAGTGTAATCCTGCTCTTTTTTGAGCCTGGGGATCATCTGATTGACACTGTAGTACAGATCCGTTGACTCATCCGATGCGCCGGATATTATAAGCGGCGTCCTTGCCTCATCTATCAATATGCTGTCAACCTCATCAACAATCGCATAATTGAATTCTCTCTGGACATAATCTTCGAGGTCGAACTTCATATTGTCTCTAAGATAGTCGAACCCGAACTCGTTGTTTGTCCCATAAGTGATGTCCGAGTTATAGGCGGCCCTCCTCTCGTCATCATCCATACCATGGACAATCGCCCCTACGGAGAGACCGAGAAACTTATAGATAGGGCTCATCCATTCGGCATCCCTCCCGGCGAGATAGTCGTTAACCGTAACGACATGGACGCCGCGGCCTGCCAGCGCATTCAGATATATAGGCATCGTTGCGGCCAAAGTCTTACCCTCTCCCGTTTTCATCTCCGCAATCTTCCCCTCATGCAGGACAAGGCCGCCTATCACCTGTGCGTCAAAGGGCCTCATCATCAATGTTCTTCCGGCCGCCTCCCTGACAACCGCAAAGGCCTCCGGCAGGATATCATCAAGCTCCGCCCCTTTTTCAAGCTTCTCCTTAAAATATCCTGTTTGTGCCATGAGCCCCGAATCGCTTTGGGTACTTACAGAAGGTTCAAGACCATTTATTTCTTCAAGAGTCAGAGATAATCTCTTCAACTCCCTGTCATTCTTGCTTCCTAAAACCTTCTTTAATATTGAACCTAACATATTTACCTCTTTTCAAAAAAAAACCGGTAATAAATTACCGGTATCATACATCAACTCACCTTATATTCGCAAGCGGGATACTCAAATCAGGTTCAAGGTTCCGGGGTTCACAGTTCAGTGGCTAAAAAACAATGAACCCTACGAGCCGGAAAAGCTGAAAGCTGAAAGCTCAAAGCTCATAAGGCATGCGGGTGGCATGGACAAACTCGTTTGTCCGTGCATAACTACTCAGGTTAAAAGGTTTTTGTTGTGTTTCGCATCTCAACCCAACCTACAAAAAAAAACCGTGAACCTCTGACCCCCGGAACGGCCACCTAAAACAAATACCTCCGGGGATTCACGGAAACACCATTCAGGTAAATACCATAGTGAAGATGCGTGCCCGTGCTTCGACCGGAGTTGCCCACATAACCTATAACATCTCCCCGTTTAACCGTCTGCCCGTTTTTGACGGCGCTCTTCAGCAAATGACCATAGCAGGTGGATATCCCATTTCGATGATTTATT
>JAUWNZ010000055.1 GCA_030612385.1 Pseudomonadota bacterium
TGCATCCCCGGCCTTTTCCAGCTCTTCAATACCGGCTGAGGCGGCATCTCTCGCAATCTCTCGCAGCTCCACCGCTCCTTCCTTTGCGCCGGCGGCGGCCTTTGACACTGCATCCTGCACAATACTTCGAACCTGCTCGGCACTGACCTCGCCGGCATCCCTGGCCTGTTTCAAGGCACTGACAATCTCTTCTTTCATTTCATTCAGCATCACAAACCTCCATAAGTATAGTTTAGATTATTTTGGTTCTCACTCTGCCCATGCTCGCCCGTTTTTTCTAATTACCTCCTTTTTTCTCAGGGGCAAAAGCTCCCGGGGCGAAATTTACCCACTACCCCGAAACCATCTATGTGTCAACCGGCAATTCGCGAAATCAGAAGATAACGGAATCAAGGTGTTGGACACCAAGTCACAAAGAAGAGATATGGAATCTGGGGATACGTCCAGCTAAAAGATCACTTTGATGGCTACTGATGGCATATTGTCCCGATCCAGATACCAACATAATGTGTAATAATTATAACGACTATTGTTATGAGTAAGTGTTCTGTAATTACTTTCCAGGGGTTTATTCTTTGCTGTTTAGCAATGTAGAAGCTGAAAACTCCCAACAGAGATAACCCCCAGACTATACTCACGAAAACTGCTATTGTGAGGGGAAATAACAGAACAGGAATGACAAATGTTATTGCAACGACAAATTTGGATAAAAAAGTGGCGGTTGTTGATTCCCATATCTCTTTTGCGGTGTGCCTGTTCTCGGATTCTTCAGAAATGTGTATACCCAGGGCATCTGAAAACGCGTCCGCTATTGCTATTGTCAATATGCCGCCGATAACAACAGTCTTCGAGTGTGTGCCGGAGTGTAAGCCTATCATTAATCCAAGCGTCGTAATTATTCCTGAAGTTAAACCAAAGCTAAATCCTGTCCTTAGTGAACGTTTCATAATAAATCCTGATTAGTTTTTTGGCGTCCAAAGAACTTTTTTACGTCTTCAATGTTATGGACAATATCCGTCTCCGGTAGTGAAGAAACGATGGTCTTGCCGTATGAACTTGAGACCAGCCGTCTGTCGAGAATAGCGACCACGCCATACTCATTACGTCCCCTTATCAGCCGTCCGAAACCCTGCCTCAATGTCAGGATGGCGGATGGGAGCGCCAGGTCATGAAACCATCTGTTTTTCAGTCTCCTGCATCTTTCCCGGTATACCGGATCTCCCGGTGAACTGAAGGGAAGCTTCACAATAACCACCAGACTCAACTTTTCGCCCCTTACATCGATTCCCTGCCAGAAGGTGGCGGTTGCAAGGAGTACGGAATCAGGAGTATCTTTAAACCACTCAATGAGTCTCGCGGGAGGCATGTCACCCTGAGATTTGAAAGGATAGTCGATCCTGATATTCTTTGATACAAAATGAAGATGCCTGTAAGATGTGAACAGCGCCAGCGCCCTGCCGCGTGATGCATCGATGAGCCCCTCCATCACCTTGAGACTCTCTTTCTGAAATCGTTCATCATTTGCCATGTCGGGCAGTGGCAGGTCTCTATCGATATAGAGGAGGGCCTGTCTTTTGTAATCAAAGGGCGAACCGATCACCTTTTCTTTAAAGTCTTCAAGGCCAAGCCTCTTCCTCAAAAATGTAAAATTCCCTCCTGACCTCAGAGTAGCCGATGTCATAATCACGCTGTCGTATTTGTCTTTCAGGAGGTTAAATGCCTTGCCTGACTCCACAAGACTGCTTTTCAACTCCAGAACGCCGTTGTTTCCTGTCATGTAGTAAACTCTGTCCGTATCATGTTGTTCTATGAAATCGCATATATCTGCCGCAAGTGTCTTTACATAACTTATGGTCGTCTTTAGCCTGTCTTTAATCTTATCATCGATCACAGATTTCTCATATTTTTCCAGCGTTGAGACTATCCTGTTCAGCGCCAGTATCTTCTTAAAATCCCTCAGTTTTTCTATGACAGGATCGGGAATTGGATAGACCGGCTGAACGGGCGCATCCGTTTTTTTAAAAAATGATTCTACCTCTGCAAAGAGGTGCTCGACGGTTATTTTCAAACCCCTCAATCTATAGAGAAGCCATGTCAGCTTTGAATAGCTCAGGGCGCTGCCAAGAACATGGGAGATAACATTCTCAATGTCGGGAGCTTCATCGATAATTAACTGCTTGTGAAAGGGAAGGATATTAAAATCTGAAAGGAGATCATAGATCAGGAGGTGATGGTTGACGACCAGGATATCCGTTTTGTACAGCTTCCAGTAATGTCGGTAATAGAAGCAGTTGCGGTAAAAGGGGCACATCCTGCCGCTACAGTCTTGCGAATCGCCACAGACCTTTGACCAGAATCCCGGGATGAAGGAGAGCTCGTCTTTTTCACCTGTTTTGGTTTCCGACAGCCATTCGCGAAATGCCGTATAGGCTTTGCCCGCCTCCGAGAACTCCCTTTCCCTTTTTAGACAAAGATAGTTGTTCTTTCCTTTAAGTATGTCAAAGGAAAACTTTTGGGGCAAAGCTTCCTGAAGAAAGACGAGATCCTTGTTTACAAGTTGATCCTGGAGCGCCAGAGAAGAGGTGGATACAATGGTCTTTTCACGTGACAGCGCCGACGGGATTAGATAGGCAAATGACTTGCCAACCCCTGTCCCTGCCTCAACAAGAAGGCTGTCTTTACCCTTGAGACAGCGTAAAATTTCCCCTGCCATTTCACGCTGTTCCAGGCGGTCTTCATAATCCGGGAACTTCTTTCTTAATATATTGAAGCTTGATGATAATTCGCCCAGGATGGTTCTCCTTATGAAGAAGTTTCGAGTCTAAAGTTTCGGGTTTCGAGTCTAAATTCCAATGCCCTTAACTCGAGATAGAAACAAAGTGAGCAAAGTTGTATGGTGAAAAGAAATTAAAATTGGCAGTGCCGAAGGCGCATTCCTTAACTTTAGGCACTTATGTCCGCACCGAAGGTGCGCTAACTCGAAACTTTAGACTCGAAACTCGAAACTTAATATAGTTGTGCAAGATTCCAGTCTTCAAAAGGATGAGCCTTATTATCAAGGACAGGAGGATAACAGGCAGCAGGATTGAGAAATTCTCCAAACTCATCAGAACAGTGTTCTTTTAGATAGTTTCTTGCCCTATGGCAGAGATGACACTCATCAAAATACGATTCAGCAGCAACAAATCCTCTTTCAACTGCGAGTTCTTTCAACCCGAGAGCGCCTTTTTCGCGAAGCGTTTTGACAATAGGCCCGGGATTGTTAAAATAGCGCTGAAAAATATCGTTTAGACTCTCCTTATGCAGATTGCCTAATGGAACGCCGAAACAGCCGTCGACGAAACCTGCAGGGTCTATAGAAACCATTGAGGGGCCGGCGGGATTGAGAATGCCGATTTTAATTTCCCAACACTTTCGGTCCAATCTTTTGTTTACCTGAAGCTCAGGAGGCATAAGATAGGCGGCTCTCCCATGCGCATTGACAAAGGTTTCTACGGGATACAGACCGGCCTCCCATATCTTCCGGCGGATCTTACTGGTTATCCTGTTAATCTCACAGTCGTACGTGTAATAACCCAGGTAGGAAGACATCACACAAACGTTAAAATTTTCACCGCTTGCTCTTGCTATATCACCGGCCCTGATGATATTGATGACATTTTTCAGGGGTATGTTCATCTGATGGAAGCCGTCGGCGCTTACGTACATGGCGCCTAAGCCGAGCCTGAGAAGTTCGGTAAGTTTTTCATGAGCTACTTCAACACTGCCGGCCCAACTGCCATTTGTAGAGAGAGAAAATAAATTTATGCCGTGTCTTTTAAGACGTTCAATACACTCTAACATTACATCGTAGTAGTAAAACGGCTCTCCCCCCGCAAAATTTACGCTGTAGATACTGTGCTGGCCCTCGATACTTTTGAGAGCATCATCGAGCATATCCAGATCGATGGGCATATGATTATCATTTCGTGGAAAATAAAAACAATGGGGGCATTTGTTGTTACATTTCATGCCCAGCAGTATACTCAAACTTCCCAGATTTTTTAACGTCATAGCAGGACACTTCCTTTATGTGACAGTGCCTAAAGTTAAGGATTTCGGCTGTTTCTCCGCCAAAGTACGGCAATCGCACTCTTCGGCCCCCTTCAGCCCTCGGCATTCGATGTTGGATGTTCATTCTGCCCTATCTGTTTTTTCCACTAACCACCTTATTGCCTGCATGTATTCCTGCATTCCGCGCAAGAAGATATCGTTGTGATTGGCTCCCGGAATCTCTAAAAGTTTTTTATCTTGAGCAGGAGAGGCATCATACAATGCCTGACCATCTGCAAATGGGATAATGTGATCCCTTTCTGCATGGATGATCAGGGTGGGTTTATCAAAGAAGAGGATCTTGTCGATGTTGCGAAATCCGTCTTCCTCTTTAAGTCCTATGGCCTTCATGGTGATGTTCAGGAGATTGAGAAGTGTTTCGGAGTAGGCAAACCCGCTTTCAATAATGGCCCCGTCTATCATGTTCTTGTAATTAGCCAGCAGCTCCAGCGCTGATGCGCTCCCCAGTGATCTTCCCATCACGACAAAGTGACCGGTATGGCCGTTTTCCGAAAGCCAGTTGCGCGTATAGTCAAAGACTATATGAGCGTCTCGCATCATAGCGGTGATGGTGGGCGTACCGGTGGAGTGTCCATACCCTCTGTAGTCGACCGGCAGGAAGTTGACTCCGGTAGACGTGTACAGTCTTCCCAGGTCATCATAATCTGCCACAATCTCGCCATTGCCGTGAAAAAAGAGGATGCTGGCATTCGACTTTCCGGATATGTGAAAACGCGCCCCTAAAACTACGTCGGTCTCCACGGGGATCAGCACATCCCTAATGGTAGATCCCGGCACAGGTGTTCTGTCAAATTCAGGACGGGGATTAAATAGAAACTTTGCAGCCTCAAGCCTGTCCAGCGTCGAATAATCAATTTTAGAAATATCGATCATTGAGTTACCTCCCTGTTTACCTGGATGATCCGGTTCATATCATAACTACGGTGACATGTCTATAATGTTGAATTGTAACACTTTAGTCCTTTTAAAAAAACCCTGACAGGATAACAGGATAAACAAGATTTTGCCTGCCTGCGCGCACTGCCTGTCTGCGTGCGGACACGCACAGGCAGGCGCAGACAGGTTTCGAGTGAACAAATAAGGATAAGTCTCCGATTATCTATCCGGTAAATCATAAAAAATCATAACCTGAGAAAAGTAAATAGATAAAATACAGGAAATTGGCTGAGAAAACCCGGTTTAGCTGCCTTCGGCGTGAGCTCAGTCGAACCGCTGTTTCTCAGAAGCATATAACTGTATTCTATGATAATGAAGTTATTGGAGGATTTGTTGCTGACATCATAGTAAAAGTAAAGTAAGGGATTTTGATGAGGATTTACAGGATATGTTTTAATCCTGAATATCCTGTTAATCCCGTCAATTTTTTTCAAAGAGCTAATTTCATACGTCGAATTTATCTTGATAAATTTTTAATTGAGTTATAAATAGTACTGGTTGGTATCCTGTGAAAGAAAGTTATAGGAAACGTCATGACTCACGAAGATGCAGGACATTACGCCGCAAAACATCCTCCTGAGAAAAAACTCAATCAGGAAATTGCCGGGGCTGTGAGCCTGAAGGCCGTAAACGGCAGGATATCCTGCTCCTCCGCCCACAAAATCGCAGGCAGTTTAAAGGTGCCGCCGGCTGAGGTTGGCATTACCATCGACCTTTTGGAAATGCGCATAAACAGATGCCAGATGGGCCTGTATGGCTACACTCCCGAGAAAAGGATTGTCAAACCGGCAGAGAAGGTGTCTCCTGAATTAGAGAAAGCCATCCTCGAAGCGCTGGTTGACAACCGCCTGCCCTGTGCGGCAGCCTGGGAGATAGCCGGGGAATCAGGTATTTCGAAGATGGAAGTCTCATCAGCATGTGAAACATTGAAGATAAGGATATCCGCCTGCCAGTTGGGAGCTTTCTGATTTTATAAGCGTTCACCGCAGAGCGCGGAGAAACTATTCTTGCAAGCTAAGAATTAGAGTCGTTTCGCTCTAATTTTGACGGTTTCGTAAAAAGTTAGATTTCCCCTCCCCTGGCGGGAGGTGGTTAATGGGAGTGGAATGTAAGTAGGTGAAATAACATTGTATTCACCCTCACCACAACTATACATTTTTCGGGGTTCAATACACAGCCTGTATCCTTGATTCCTCTGGCTTCGGACTCCCGTTGCCGGGCTGACCCTCAGAGTTCACTACCAGCCTGACGGCTAAGCTTTAACTGGATGGGACTTGAATCTTTCGACTCGCACCCACTGGGTAACATTAACCCATTTCAGCCGATTTCCAAGGTTTCGGTCTTACCTTGGCACGAGAAGTGATTGGTTGGCGTTTAATGTCTTGGTTCTTTTGGAAGTTGTGCACCATGCCACACAGCAACAATCCAAACAATATCATCTTTGATTTTATAAAAAAATCGGTATGGCGATATGATCACCTCCCGGTATGGTAGCTCTGAAAATTCTGGTATGATTCTTCCGGATTCAGGAAAGTTCTCAAGCCTTCGCAATACGGTTTCGGAATGCTTTCGAAAACTTCTTGCTGCGGAAGATTTATCTCGCCAAATATATGCGAGAGCAGACAAAAATTGGGCTCTGGCAGAAGGTGTGAAGCGGACTATCACGACGGCCCCTGGGATAGAATTAAATCGGCTTCAGCAAGAACAGTGTCTAAATCATAACCCTCGCCAATTTCTATTTCCTTGTCTCCCTTAGCCAAAAGTCGAAGGATCTCTTTATCGTGTTCAGATTTTTCATATGCTTCCACACCAATTATGACGGCAGCTGCCCGACCTCTTTGCGTAATGATTATGGGCTCCTTATTTTCTCTTAATTTTTTTAGAACCTTGGCAGCGTCCTGTCTCAAATCGCTTATTGGAAGAATATTTAAAAGTTTCCCCATTGCGTACCTCCTATTGTATTACTAAACATACCATCAATAGCCGCATAAAGCAAGCGATTACTTGAAAACTGGTATGATATGGGTACGCTAGTAGAGTAGAACCTCGGTGCAATTGATTTTAAACAACAATCAACTTTCCCTTAGTCCCCTCGTCAAACCGTAAGTCGGGTTTTTCCCGTTACGGCTTTCCGACGACCTTCCCCATAAGCTTATCCGTAACCGTTGTCGTTGATGCACAGTGATTAACCAAATTGGTATAATCCCAATCGAACAGGTAAATTGTTCAGGACTCTCTTACTGCCCCTCGATCGATCACTGTACTTCCGCTTCAGAAATATTCGAAGACGTTCACGAACAAAGAACTCCGAATTTCCTATCCAGCGACTGTTTCGCTGCATGGGACAGTTTAGACTGTAAGTCAGAAACCTTATTACGCACCTTAATAGCTCCTCGAGCACTTGTGCCTTCTTACTGTTACCAGATGGAAATGCAACTCACATATAATCCAACAGTAATTCGGGACAGTTCAATTTCTTTGCCCGATCATCGCACCGTTCCCCGACGATTCACGGCTGGGTTTTGGTCAGCGG
>JAUWNZ010000311.1 GCA_030612385.1 Pseudomonadota bacterium
GTCCCCTGCAGCCGGATATTTTTTTGTAAAGTTCCGCAATCTGTTCCTGCCGGTCATAAATTTGATTAATATCAAGGAAACACTCCGTGCATTGGCGGCAGGTATTCATATCTTTTTTGCACTCTTTCTTCTGCATGGCAAAGAAGGCATACAGGGCAAGCCTGGCCGGCATCATGTCAAGTTCGAGATTTTTATAGGTTATCTTTGTGGAAGGCAGGTCTATTGTTAACTGATATGGCTCTTCTTTTACAAGAGATAGCATCAACGTGGCAGGATCTTTCGGAACATCAAGCATATTATCAGAAAGCCTGTCTCTTATCGAAATAAATGGGATGGGAATAAGGTTGATGCCGGCATATCGGGTCTCTTTGACATAGGGCTGGCCATTTTCGTCCCTGAGTTCAATGGGAACAGATTCCCTGGGCGGGTAGTAGAAATCCCTGTTGCTTTCAAATTCCGGCGATACAAGAACATGATAAACACGATCCTGTGTCCTGCCATATAGCTGGGCGGCCAGCATCAGGCAGGCGCTCATTGTCTTTCTACCACCGGCGATGGAAAAATAAACTGCCGCATTCAGATCTTTCGTAAGCTGAAAGGTAAGTTCAAGGCATTTTTTCAGTAGCCATTCGTTTTCTTCTTCACCCTCTATGTCGTCAATTTCTGTCCCGTTTCCATCTGTAATAGTATGAACATGGTCAAAGTCAAAATCGATGGATCCGAAATCGATATTATACTCCCTGAGATATTTGAAATATTCACCGTCTTTGTGTGACAAGAGATTTGCATTGATCATTTCCTTCCCCTGCCGGGTCGTTATGACGTGAATTGCGTCAACATATCTGTTCTGCTGATGGAGAGCAAAGAGCGTTTCTGTAATCACTTGAGGTGTGAGGCCTGCAACGGCAAGGAGTATATTTTTCATGATGGCATCTCTTTTATTCTGATCTTGCCGAGACCGAAGGTTGTCTGTTTACCGATGTGCAGACTTTCACACATTTTCATAAGTGGCACAAACTCATCAAGGGTTCCTGAATAGCATACCTTGCCGGTGATTCCGCCCATGAGCATGGACTGATCCTGTTTGTTTGAATATCTTTTCCAGTCGTACCATTCGAGAGAGGAGTTTGTAATTTCAACATCTTTTGCACGTTTTACAAGCCCCCTGTAATCAAGAGGAGGTTCGCCTTTGCCATGGTAGTTGAATAGCGAAGATATACGTCTTAACACAGCCCTGGTAAGGATGTGAAATGGCAGGTCAGCTTCCAGCCTGTTTTGAAATTTGAGGCGAAGTGGGGTTTCCAGTGTGACTTCAAGGGCATGTACGGGCTCGGTTAATTCTTCGAGTAAAAGATCCCGCGTAAAACTGCCCTCCCGGATTTTTTTATCATCAGAGGAATAGACGATATCTTCGCTGTCCGTAGTGACGCACTTCAGTTCGAAACCTGCCCTTTTGCCTTCAATCTTTTTGCCGATGCCGATACTACCCATCTGTTCGATGGCATAGATAAAGTAGGGGAGATAATCATTTGCCTCGCCAAAAAGGACGAGGGCAAAATCAAAAGGTTCACCTTTTGCGTAATGGGTTTTTGTGCTGTTGGCGGGTTCAATTACATATGGATGAGGCGG
>JAUWNZ010000010.1 GCA_030612385.1 Pseudomonadota bacterium
GGAAAATGGTCGAGTGGTTACCTACTTAGTGCCTGAACGAAAACCCTGAAACCCAAAACTCAAAACAGTGCCTGAACGAGGTTTTCATTCAAGCACTAACTACCACTACCTCAACTTATTTGCAAATATGATTCGTAACTAGTGCCTGAACGAAAACCAGGATTTTTCGTCAAGGTCAAGGAAGATCAAAATTTTAACCGCAGGAATACATTGAGTATTTCGAGGATTAAAATTTTTATCTGACGCAGAGATTGGCGAAAAAGACAGTTTTCGTTCGGGCACTACCTATCCCTTGATCCTGGTGACATACTCTCCGGTACGTGTATCGACCCTGATTTTTTTCCCTTCTTCGATAAAAGGCGGCACCTGGATCCGGTAACCGGTTGCCAGGGTGACTGGTTTAAAATTACCCGATACCGAATCACCTTTAGCCCACGGATCCGCCTCAGAGACTGTAATATCAACAAAGTTGGGGAGAGTAATTCCCACAGGACTACCCTCATAAAAGAGGATCTCCACCTCTATATTATCAATAAGGAAGTTCCTGGCATCCCCTACCTGGTCCGCGGCCATAAAAATCTGTTCATAACTCTCCGTATCCATAAAGCAATATCTGTCATCTTCCGAGTACAGGTACTGCATCGTCTTCTCTTCCAAATTAGCCGGCTGGAAGGTATCTGCCGAACGGAAGGTGCGATCAAGCTGGGTCCCGTTTATCATGTTGCGAAGTTTACACCGGTACAGAGCCTTGCCCTTGCCCGGCTTCAAGAAGGAAAACTCAATAATTACGTAAGGCTCTCCCTCAATCTGGATCTTTAAACCTTTTCTCAAATCGCTTGCGTTATACATATACCCTTCCAGTTGTAACTACTTTAAGTAGTCAGGCTGAAGCTGTTGTAGGCTGAGTAGTTACTTTTATAATTATTTAGCCACTGATCTACGCAGATTATCACTGATATTTTTTATTGCAACTACTCACGTAGTCACGTGATTTCTTCGTTTTAAACCTATCTGCTTTAATCTGTGTGAATCTGTGGCTGAGTAGTTGCTTCCAGTCTTTATGGTTGTCAGGTTCAATGTTCACCCTGTTAAATTTCCCGTAAGCATTCACGAAAGCTGTAAGCGGTTACTAATCCATTTATCATGCAATGTCAAAATTTTTTTCTTGACATTGGCACAAAATTATGGTCTTAAAGTACACGAGTGAGTAATTTAAAGGACTTGACTGAGAGCTGTGATGGACAGAAAAATGGACAGTATTGATATGGGTTTTAGCAGACGGTTTAGTTATTTTTTTATACTGATCTGCCTGCAGCCCCGGAGGTCCTGAAGGAAATTAAATAAGGCATCGCGGCCATGGGCAGATCGGGAAATCCTGCGCCATGGCCTTTTTTTTCTTTTACCCGGCCATGGTGAAATGCTTTACCATGGCTTTTTTTACAGAGAAAAAGGGAGAGAAAAAATGATAATTGTGATGAAAAAAAAGGCGACACAGGACAAGATAGACCATATCATCAAGTGGGTCGAGTCCGCGGGTTACAGCGCCCATCCCATTACTGGCGCTGAGCAGACGATCATCGGCGTGGTCGGGGATGACCGCGGCAAAGCGCAGTTAAAAATTCCAGAATCTTTTTCCGGAGTGGAAAAGGTAATGCCCATCCTTAAGCCGTACAAACTGGCAAGCAGGGAACTCAAAGCGGGAAACACCGTCATCCGGATAGGCGACGTGGAAATCGGCGGGCCTGAATTTGTTGTTATTGCCGGTCCCTGCTCAATTGAAAGTGAAGAACAACTGATGGAAAGCGCCCGTATCGTCAAAAAGGGAGGGGGCGACATACTCAGGGGAGGGGCATTCAAGCCAAGGACATCTCCATACAGTTTTCAGGGGATGGAAGAGGCGGGCCTGAAGCTTCTAAAAAAGGCCGGTGAGGCAACCGGTCTGCCGGTTGTCACAGAGGTACTCGATACAACTGACGTGGAGCTGGTGGAAGAATATACCGACATCATGCAGATCGGAGCGCGAAATGTGCAGAACTTTGCCCTCTTAAAAAAGGTGGGACACGCCAAAAAACCTGTGCTGCTAAAACGGGGGATGATGACCACCATCGAAGAGCTCCTCATGTCGGCGGAATACGTCATCTCTTCGGGAAACGACAATGTCATACTTTGCGAAAGGGGAATACGGACATTTGAAACGGCGACACGAAACACCCTGGACATCAGCGCAGTGCCTGTTTTAAAGGAGTTGTCTCACCTTCCTGTTATCATTGACCCTTCTCACGCTTGCGGTGACTGGAAATATGTTCTTCCCCTGACGAAGGCGGCCGTGGCCGTGGGAGCGGATGGAGTCATGATCGAAATCCATCCCCAACCCGAAGAGGCCTTCTCCGATGGAACGCAATCGCTCAAACCGAAAAGGTATTATCAACTAATGAACGAAGTAAGAGCCCTCGGGAAAGCAATGAAAATGGTAGCGTCGTAATATGTGAAGTCACTCTCAAAAAGTGCCTTGTGTCCGGCGAGACGCCCGGCACAAGGCAGGACAGGCGTCCAGCCTGCCTGTTAAAACGAACACAACCTGGTATGGGAGATGCAGTGAATAAAATTAAAGTAAACCTCGACAAAAAGATATCGGCCTCGTACGAGATATATATAGGCCGGAAGATACTTGACCGCATTGGAATGATCATTGCCAAAAATGAACTTGCTTCTCGATACGTAGTTATTACAGACTCCAATGTTTCCGATCTCCATGGGGAAAGGTTTCTGAGGACATTGAGTGATATGGGAATTCAGGCCGATATGATTGAATTTCCCGCCGGAGAGGCCTCTAAAAATGTCGATGTTATGCTTGATATTATCAAAAAACTGTTAGACATGGGAGTCGACAGAAGATCTGCCCTGATAGCGCTGGGCGGCGGGGTTGTAGGTGATCTAACCGGATTCGTCGCATCCACATACATGAGGGGCATACCCTATATCCAGGTTCCCACAACCCTTCTGGCACAGGTGGACAGCAGCATAGGGGGAAAGACAGGGATAGACCTCTCTGCGGGGAAGAACCTGTTGGGCACCTTTTACCAGCCAAAGGGGGTATTTATTGATCTCTCGTTTTTGCAGACGCTTCCACCTCGGGAATTCAACAACGGCATGGCGGAAATCGTAAAATATGGGATAATTGAAGATACGGACCTGTTCAGTTTACTGGAAGATGAGGCAAAGACAATCAGAAATGAGAGCATGGTCCTTCTGGAAACGGTCATTGGAAGGTCATGCAGAATAAAAAAGTCTATCGTTGAGACTGATGAAAAAGAGTCTGGGCTGCGCCGTATCCTCAACTTCGGCCACACAATCGGCCATGCGATCGAGGCGGAATCAGGTTATTCCCTCTCCCATGGCGAAGCAGTGTCAATCGGCATGGCAGCCGCAGCCATGGTATCGGAAAAGTTAAAATACCTGCCATCCAGGGATATGGAAAGGATCATGAAGCTGGCAGAAGCGCTTGGATTGCCCTGCGGCATACCCGATTCTCTCAGCACAGAGGGAATCCTGTCAAGGCTGAAAACGGATAAAAAGAAACAGGGGGATGTCATTAACTTTGTATTGCTCAAAAAGCTTGGTTCACCCTTTGTCAGCAGTGAGGCGCCGGAAGAAATGATAAGGGAGACGATCAATATGTTGAAAGGTCGGTAGTACGAAGTCGCAAAAGAGGTTGAAAATGGCAGTGGAATCTTTAAAAAATCTCAGAGCTGAGATAAAAAAGAAAGACAGGATGATAATGGAACTCCTCAATCAGAGGGCGGAAATATCCATTGAGGTGGGCAGGATAAAGGATGAACATAATCTGAATGTCCATGATCCCTCTCAGGAGAGCAGGGTTTACGATTATCTGACGGGAACAAATGGCGGGCCGCTGCCCGATAATGCCATGAAAAATATCTTCAGGGAGATCATCTCGGCCTCTCGTGCCCTGCAGGCACAGACAACGGTGGCATACTTTGGGCAGGAGGCATCATTCACCCATCTGGCCGCTCAATCACATTTCGGCAAAAGCATCATCGGTTTTCCACAGTCCTCCATCTCGGATGTCTTTGATGAAGTGGAAAAGGGAAAGATACAATGGGGAGTTGTGCCTATCGAGAACTCCTTAGAGGGCTCCATTAATCTTACAATGGACAGATTAATCTCAACCTCTTTGAATATCCGCGCTGAAATCTTTCTGAGGATCACCCATTCTCTTCTATCCGCCGGAAAAGAGACAGGCGGGATAAAAAAGGTCTATTCTCACCCGCAGGCTCTGGCACAGTGCCAGAGCTGGCTGCGTAAACACCTGCCTCATTGCTCACTCCACGAGACGGAAAGCACAACCACGGCCGCCAGGATGGTTTCAGAAAACAAAGAGTGGGCGGCGATAGGAAGCAGCCTGGCCGCGCGCGTCTATGGCCTTAATATCATTGCGGAGGGAATCGAAGACAGCCCATTCAATACTACAAGATTTCTGATAATCGGCAACGGTAAAAGCGAACCCTCAGGAAGAGACAAGACCTCAATTATTTTCGGAACCTCCCATACGCCGGGGGCGCTCTATAAGTCCATGGAGCCCTTTGCCAGGGAAGATATCAACCTGATGAAGATCGAATCATACCCCATGAAGGGCAGGATGTGGGAATATCTGTTTTTTGTGGACTTTGCCGGGCATGAAGAGGATAGCAGTGTAAAAATCTGCCTGGCGGATCTGAAGAAACTGAGCTCATTCATGAAGATGCTGGGCTCCTATCCGAATGGGGGAAGTGAGGACTTATAATAAGAGAGCTATAACTACCAAAAGATTACAGAATGTTGAAGATGTGATTCTGATGTGTGAATCAAGCCTGTGAGTTATGCAAACCTCTCAATAAAGGATTAATTTATGCTTTGCATACCCGTTACCACCAGGACCAGTGAAGAGGCGCTGATCAGGATCAGGGAATGCTCACCTCTGGCCGATATCATAGAGTTAAGGATTGACTCTATGATAAATGCGGATCTGAGCAAGTTGTTCACCGCAAAAAGAGCGGGAGTGTGCGGCGATACTCCTTTCATTATAACCAACAGAAAAAGGGACGAGGGGGGAAGTTTTAAGTGCAGCGAAAGGCAAAGAATCGACCTTCTATTAAAGGCTGTGGAGTTAGGGGCTGAATATGTTGATATAGAGTTGAGTACGGGAGATGCGCTGATAGAAGAATTATTAAAAACAATACGCAACCATGATAATCAAACAAGATTGATCGTCTCCAGCCATGACTTCAGCAAGACGCCGTCCGAAGCAAGATTGAAGGCCAGATTCAATGAATGCATCGAGGCGGGCGCCGGCATTGTCAAGATAGCCGCGTATGCCAGATCTGTGGAAGACAACCTCAAGGTCTTGAGCCTCATCCCTTATGGCAGGAGAAAAGATAAAAAAGTAATAGCCTTCTGCATGGGAAAACTCGGGCGAATCAGCAGGGTTGTCGCGCCCCTTTTAGGCTCTTATCTGAGTTTTGCGTCGTTTGAAAGGGGATATGAATCGGCTCCGGGGCAGATGACCGTCCGCGAGATGAAGGAGATTTCCCGGATATTAAGTGAAGGGTAACCACTCACCGCAGAGACCACAGAGATGACAAAACTACAGAAGCGGTCATCTATAGGTTCCAGGTTCACTGTTCACGGTTGATAGCTTTTAACCTTTGAACCCTTTAACCTCCTTAAAAGGGAAATGACATGGTTTCATCGTATCAGTTCAATAAATAGGGGCAAATCCAGACACGTAGCTGCCTCCCTCTTCTGGAAGCGGGGTTTGGGCGTAGAGGTTACGCCTTTGAGCTTTGCACAACCCCCCCCTGTAGCGGAGCCTTCAGGTCTCCATATTCACGTAACACGGTATGACTGAAGTACATGGAAGGCTGAAGCCTTCCGCTACATGCTTCTGCTATATGCCTTCCGCTATTTATTGAGCTGATACGTTTCATCTTCTAATACGAAAAACTTAAAGCTTAGAGCAAAGCGACTTTAGTTCCTGGCTTACAACGCTAATTTCTCTGCGCTCTCTGCGGTGAACTCATACAATGAAAACAATCGAGATCAGACCGATCAAAAACCTGAGTGCGGAGGTATCGATCCCTGGGTCGAAGAGTTACACCCAGAGGGCGCTGATTATAGCATCCGTAGCCTGGGGTAAATCTTTTCTGCGAAATCACCTGATTTCTGAAGATGTAACCTTTCTGATCGAAGGTCTCAGATCTCTTGGCGCGGGTATCGTGACGACGGATGAGGATATCATTATCAGCGGAACCGGCGGGAAAATAAGCAATCCGGGGAAAGAAATTTATCTTGGGAACAACGGCACCGCCATGAGATTTTTAACCGGCCTCGTATCCATCGGAAAAGGAGAGTTTGCCCTCACCGGAGACGGTCGTCTCTGCGAAAGACCTATAAAGCCGCTTCTTGACGCCTTGGAAACACTAAGCGTCGATGCGCGTAGCAGGAATAATGACGGTCGTCCCCCTGTTATTATCAATGCAAACGGCATTCAGGGTGGTGAGGTAATCTTCACCAATATAGAGAGCAGTCAATATCTCTCTTCCATGCTGATATGCGCCCCGTTTGCAGAAAGGAACACTGAAATAAGATTGCGTGGAAGCGCTGTCTCTCTCCCATACGTAAACATGACTATCGAGATGATGGAGAAATTCGGCGTTGAGGTTATCAAAAATAACCCGGATCACTATATTATAAAAAACAACCAGCGTTACGTAGGCCGGAGACACATGGTGGAAGGGGATGTCTCCAATGCCTCCTATTTCTTCCTGGCTTCCGCCCTCTGTAAAGGAAAGGTACGGGTTCTGAATATCAATCCCTCCACCCTGCAAGGGGATATCGGGTTGCTCAATATCATGGAAAGGCTCGGCTGTTCCGTCATAAAGGGGGAGAACTGGGTGGAAGTTGCAGGAGGGGAAATGAAAGGGGGAGAATATATATTCGATATGAAGAATATGCCCGATGTGGCGCCGACACTCGCAGTGCTGGCGGCAATGAGACCCGGACGGACAATTATCAAAGGCGTTGCACACCTCAGATTAAAGGAGAGCAACCGTATAGCTGCGCTGGTCAATGAGCTGACAAGAACCGGGGTCATGGCTGAAGAAAGAGATGATGGTCTGATAATTAATGGCGGACACCCCCACGCCGCCGAGATAGAGACCTACAACGATCACCGCATTGCGATGAGTTTCGCCACGCTTGGTCTCGCAGTCCCCGGCATAAAGATAAAAGACAGGGACTGCGTCAACAAATCTTTCCCCGGTTTCTGGAATGAACTGGAAAGACTTTAAAATCCGGATAGTTCCCTTACCCCCACCTTTAGGCAGGGTAATTCACTTTGTCCCATCCCTTCAGGAGATCCATTTTTCCCAAAACTGAAAATTCCCCTAACCCCTTTTTATCCTTTCACCCGGATATTTCGGCAAAAAAGCAGTTTTCCCGGGGGCGATTCGGACACAATGGCCTTTTATTGTTGCCCTGCCTGATCTGGAAGAAGATACGCGCTTATCCGCAAGATGCTTGCTGCTTGTCACACCTTCAATATCCGGCCTCATTCGAGAAGCGGACAGTTTATCGTCAGCCTCAGGACAAACAAAGACCTTGATAATATCAGGGGATTATCTTATTATAAAAAATCTGTTAGGAGAACAAACAATAAGAAAGGAGTCTCAGAAAAGATGGTGAAGCTGAGTGTGGCGCACACCGCCGACGCGGATGATGCCTTTATGTTTTACGGTATGATGAACGGAAAGGTTGCAAAGGGCTTTGAGATAAATAACGTAATTGAGGATATAGAAACGCTGAACCGGAAGGCATTCAGCACCGTCTATGACGTCACGGCCATCTCTGCCCATGCCTATGCGCTACTCAGGGAAAAATACCGGATACTGTCGGCAGGGGCAAGCGTGGGAGATGGATATGCGCCGGTGATAGTCGCAAAAAAGGAAACGGCGCTTGAAGGGAAAAAGATCGCTACCCCCGGAAGACTCACAACGGCAAACCTCCTGCTAAGGCTTGCCATCGATGATTTTCAGCCGGTCGAAATGAGGTTTGACAAGATTATCGAGGCGGTGCAGACCGGAACGGCAGATGCGGGGCTTCTGATCCATGAGGGGCAGATAAGCTACTCACGGCACGGTCTTGTAAAGGTCTTCGACTTCTGGGACTGGTGGGAGGTGAAGACAGGCCTGCCGCTTCCACTTGGTCTCAACGTCATAAAGAGAGATATCCCGGAAGGGCTCCAGAGGGAGTTTCTCGATGTTATGCGCGCAAGCATAAGATACGCCCTCGAAAACGTCGAAGAGGCACTGGAGTATGCGATGAGGTATTCAAGGGGGGAGGACAAGGAACTCATAAGAAAATTCACGCTGATGTATGTAAACGACTATACATACGAAATGCCTGAGCCGGTCAGAAAGGCGCTCGGCATGCTTTATGAAATGGGCGAAGAGAAGGGGCTCCTAAAGTCGCCCCCACTGGATATTCTGTAACTGTAAGCACCCTCACCCCGGCCCTCTCCCATCAAGAGAGAGGAAGATGACGGAGGAATTAATTGATGACAGGAATGGAGATCAGAGAGAAGTTTTTGAGATATTTCGAGGAGAGGGGACATAAGAGAGTCGCAGGGTCGTCCCTTGTCCCGCATGACGATCCGACGCTCCTGTTTACCAATGCCGGCATGGTTCAATTTAAAAACTGTTTTATGGGCAAGGAGGATCGGGGCTACAGGAGGGCGGTTTCCTATCAGAAATGCGTCAGGGCGGGAGGAAAACACAATGACCTGGAAAATGTAGGCTACACCGCCCGTCATCACACCTTTTTCGAGATGCTCGGAAATTTCTCCTTCGGTGACTATTTCAAAGAAGAAGCCATTGCCTGGGGATGGGAGTTTCTGACGGAGGTAATGGGCATACCCAGAGACAGATTATGGATAACGATTTACAGAGATGACGATGAGGCCTTTGAGATATGGAACGAAAAGGTGGGGATACCTGCCGGGAGGATTGTCCGCATGGGAGAAAAGGACAATTTCTGGATGATGGGCGAGACAGGCCCATGCGGCCCATGCTCGGAGATCATCTACGACCAGGGGGAAGGGACGGGATGCGGCCGGCCTGAGTGTGATCTGGAATGTGATTGCGACCGCCATCTTGAACTCTGGAACCTTGTCTTTACCCAGTTCTACCGGGATAAGGCCGGCGGGCTCAACCCGCTGCCAAACCCGAATATCGACACGGGGATGGGGCTGGAGCGGTTAGCGGCGGTAGTACAGGGGGTAAAGAGCAACTACGATACAGACCTCTTCCATGACATCATCGGTTCCATCGGGAAGATCAGCAAAAAGAGATACGGGGACAATGAGGAAAACGACATCTCGGTCAGAGTGATCGCCGACCATAGCCGCGCCATCACCTTCCTGACAGGAGACGGCGTCCTTCCCGGCAACGAAGGAAGGGGTTATGTCCTGAGAAGGATATTGAGGAGGGCTGCGCGCCATGGGAAGCTTCTTGACATAGACAGACCATTCCTGCACGACGTCGTCCCGGTAGTCATCGCCGTCATGAAAGAGGCCTATCCCGACCTCGTCGATAAAGAATCATTCATCAGGAAAGTGGTTTTAAACGAAGAGCAGCGTTTCATGGAGACCCTCGACACGGGTCTCATGATGCTGAACGACGAGATGGTATCCCTGGGAAAGGCCGGAAAGGATATTATTCCCGGCAATGTTGTATTCAAACTCTATGACACATTCGGCTTTCCGGTTGATCTCACGGAGGACATCGTCCGAAAAGAGGCCTTTTCCATAGACATGGAAGGCTTTGAAAAGGCTATGGAGGCCCAAAGGGAGCTGGCCAGAAAATCATGGAAGGGAAGCGGAGAAGAAGCAGTTTCGGACAGCTATAAAAAACTCTCCATGAACGGCTTATCCGCCGAATTCACCGGCTATGAAGGGGTGACGGAGGCAACTTCACGTATTACCGCCATCCTTAAAAAAGACGAAGAGGTCAATTTTTTAAAGGAAGGTGAAAAAGCCGAAATCTTCGTAGAACAGACCCCTTTTTACGGGGAGAAGGGAGGACAAATCGGTGATACCGGGGTAATTGAGGGTAACGGATTTCTCTTCGAGGTATGGGAGACCCGGAGGCCACTCGATAATCTCATCACCCATATCGGAAAGCTCAAAAGGGGGCAGCTTGAGGTCGGCAGCACCGTCAACCTTATAGTAGACGAAGAAATGAGAAGGGCGACAGAAGCGAATCATTCAGGCACACATATCCTGCAGGCGGCCCTCAAGAAGGTGCTGGGAGGCCATGTCAGGCAGTCCGGATCTCTGGTAACGCCGGAGAAACTCAGGTTCGATTTTTCCCATTTTTCCAGAATTGAAGATGACGACATAGAAAAGATAGAAACGCTTGCGAACAGCTGCATCAGGGCAAACCTGCTAGTCAGCTCCAGGATGCTGCCAATGGATGAGGCAATGAAAACGGGCGCAACGGCCGTCTTCGACGAAAAATATGGGGACAATGTCAGGGTAGTCGGGATGGGAGATTTCAGCATGGAGTTGTGCGGCGGCACCCATGTCGGGAGAACCGGTGATATCGGATTCCTCAAGATCGTCCATGAATCGGCCATAGCCGCAGGCATCAGGCGAATCGAAGCGGTGACTGGAAGAGAGGCATTGAAGTATGTCAGAAAAACCGAGAAGGATTTGATGAAAGCAGCTTCCCTTTTGAGAACCAAAACCGGTGAACTGCCTGAAAGGGTGGGAAAACTCCTGAAGCGACAGAAAGACCTCGAAATGGAAATCAACTCGCTTAAAGGCAAAATGGCAGCAAGGGATTCGTCCGATCTTCTAAGTCAGACCAGAGAGATAAAAGGAGTCCGTGTAGTCACAAAGGTGGTTGAGGCGCCGGACGCAAAGACCCTGAGAGATTTTGGCGACAGGTTGAGGGATAAGATACAATCGGGAATAATACTGCTCGGAAGCTGTGCTGGGAACAAGGCGATGTTGCTGTGTATGGTTACCAAAGACCTTACCGGCACATATAACGCCGGCAAAATCGTAAAAGAGATCGCCCCGCTTGTGGGGGGAACCGGCGGCGGACGCCCCGACATGGCCCAGGCCGGCGGGTCAAGACCTGAAAACCTGGAACAGGCTCTGAGCAAGCTGAAGGAAATACTGTGAGGCTGAAAAAGGTGAATAGACAAAATACAGCGGATCGACTGAGAAAATCCGGTTTAGCTGCTATTCCTCAGAAGATAGCCATTCACGGCTTGAAACTTGAAATTGGAAAATTGAAATCAAAGGTAAAGTAAGGGACTTTGATAAGGATTTACAGGATAAGTTTTGATGTTTTAATCCTGAGCATCCTGTTAATCCTGTCAAATTTTTTCAACAAGCTGAATTCATAGATATATTCCGGGATTCAGCGCCGTCCGGTTTTCCTGAGGGATTCTTTAAAAACGAGGTAAAAGGATTTATTGTCGGCAATGCCCCGTTTTATGATCGTATCGACATCATCGATGTTTGCCTTGTTGATGACGAGATTGACACTATCAGTAAGGGAGGCCATGTTATCCATGGTTCTGAATCTGTCGCTTACCAGCGCAACATAAATGTTTCTCCTGATATTCATCGGAAGACACTTTAGATACTTGAGCACGTCGTTGGCATTTGGGTCCTCTGTGTCAAAATATTCATTTAATACAACCATGTCATATAAGTGAAATCTCATTTCCCTGAGGGCATCCTGTGCAGATGCCGACTTTGTGATATGATAATCCATCTTCCTTAAGACCTTGATGATCTTAACTCTTATGGAAGGGTTGAGTTCGCAAACCAAGGCTGTCCTGCCGCCATCTGGAATAAAATCAAACGGTTTGTCTGATGCATCGTAAGTATCTGACGCCACATCATTGAAAGTGTCCATTGTATTTTCCTTATCAGGTTCTTCCGGTTTTTCCATAGGCCAGGTCTATTTCAAGATTATCTATTTCGGTTGTGGTTTGTCCTCTGGAGTTTTTAATGGCATCAATGCCACGGCCAACAAAACTCCTGTTGGAGGCGTAGGCACTTGCAGTTTCTTCGCTTATAACTCCTTTTCTGTACATTTCGATCATGTAATCGTCAAAGGTTATCATCCCGAAGGGCCTGCCTGCCTGAATTATCTCATAAAAAGTTCTTCCCTCCGATTCTCCGTGAATAATCGCGTTACTGACTCTTAAATTCATTCTCATAATTTCAAAAGCAGCGATTCTGCCTCCGCTCTTCCCTGGGAGGAGCCTCTGGCAGACTATCCATCTCATTGCGTCGGCCAGACGTGTGCGGATATGTTTTTCCTCTTCCGTGCTAAACATGCCGATTATCCGGTTGATGGTCTGTCCCGCATCCACCGTGTGAAGAGTACTCATTACAAGGTGCCCGGTTTCTGCGGCGCTGAGAGCAATCTCCACCGTTTCCCTGTCCCTCATTTCACCAACCAGAATGACCTTGGGGGCCTGTCTGAGAGCAGCGCGCAGACCGCCGGCAAAGTCTTTGAAGTCTTTGCCCAGCTCTCTCTGGTTGAAGGTGGCTTTCTTCTGCGGGTGCTGGAATTCTACGGGGTCTTCCAGGGTTACAACATGAACGGGTTTTTTTTCATTTATCTCGTTCAATATCGCGGCGAGCGACGTCGTCTTCCCTGTGCCGGTTGCGCCGGTTACAAGGACAATCCCGTTTTTTTCCTCTGCTATCTCATAAAAAACCTCCGGGAGATGAAATTCGCGGCAGGTGGGAATCGCGGCCTCAAGTTTTCGCAAGACGATAGAATAATTTCCCCGCTGAGAAAATATGTTGACCCTGAAACGGGCTTTACCGGGAAGTTCATAGGATAAATCACACGATCCTTCGGCAAGGAGTGTTTCAGTGAGATTGCGGTCACGATTTATGAGGTTAAGAGCAAAAATT